>NZ_WPCB01000041.1:0-30436 GCF_009741785.1 Haloarcula sp. CBA1122 | reverse complement strand
TCCGGCCGAACCGCGGCGTCCGCTTTGGCGCATCGACGACGGTGGCTCGCGCCCTCCTGGCCGCCCGGGAGCACGACCCGGCGATTCGGTTCGCCGTCGACTGCCGGCTGACCGACGCCGTCGAGGACGCGCTGGCGTCGCTGGACGGCCGCGTCGCTGCGTACGACCCCGGTGAGCGCCCGGACGGGGTTTCCGACGACGCCACGGCACAGTGGGGCGTCGACCGGGCGTTCGGGACCAGCGACGGAACGCCGGTCGCCGTCGTCGGCCGCGAGGGCGTGGGTACCGACGGCCGCGTGATGCTGCTCGCAGCGGACGTCGACGACCTCGTCTCCCGGGTGGAGACCATCGGGGACGGCGCGTAGCGGGCCGGTCGGTCGTGCGCTGTGTCGACACAGACGGTGACCGCGTTTAACCGCGAGCAACGCATACCCGGACGTATGAGTGAGACACAGTCGAGCGAGCGGATCACGGTCTTCTCGGACTACGTCTGCCCGTTCTGTTATCTCGGACGCGAATCGCTCAGGCAGTATCAGTCGACGCGCGAGGAGAAACTGGAGGTCGACTGGCACCCCTTCGACCTCCGGAGCGGGAAGCGCAACCCCGACGGCTCCATCGATCACTCCGTCGACGACGGCAAGGACGAGGACTACTACGAACAGGCCAAGCAGGGCGTCCGTCGGCTCCAGGATAAGTACGGCGTCGAGATGGATCTGGATATCGCCACCGACATCGATTCGCTGCCCGCCCAGATCGCCTCCTACTACGTCAAGGAGCACTACGACTACGAGACGTGGCTGACCTTCGACGTGGCCGTTTTCGAGGCGCTGTGGCAGGACGGGCAGGATATCGGCGACGAGGACCTGCTGGTCGACCTAGCCGAGGACGCGGGCGTCGACGGCGACGAGATCCGGTCGGCGCTCGCGGACGACGGCTCCGGTCTGCGGTCCGCGAGAAGTTCACGGCGGCCAAGCGCCAGGGCATCACCGGCGTCCCGACGTTCGCGTACGACGGCCACGCCGCCCGCGGCGCGGTCCCGCCCGAGCAGCTAGAACGGCTGGTCGAAGGCACCTGAGCGGCGCAGCCGGTCGCTGTACTCGAATAGCAGGAAGCGAACTTACGCGACGCGGTTCCGCAGTGGTTCGCCGTGTGTGACCCGTTCGATGTTTTCTTCAACGAGTGCTGCGATGTCCTCGTGATACCGACTCGTGGACGCGGCGACGTGTGGCGTCACGATGGCTGACTCGTGGTTCCAGAGCGGATGGTTCGCTGGCAGCGGTTCCGCCCAGTGGGCGTCGAGGGCTGCCCCGGCAATCGTCCCGTCGTCGAGCGCGTTCAGCAACGCGTCCTCGACGACGACAGGCCCACGGGCGACGTTGACGAGGTAGCTGTCGGCCCGCATCTGCGCGAGCAAAGCGGCGTCGACCATGCCTTCGGTTTCTGCGGTGAGCGGACAACACAGCACGACGAAGCGTGCGTCGGCGACGGCGGCGTCCAGTTCGTCGGGTGTGTACACGCGCTCGACGTTCTCGGCGGGGTCACCGGAGCGGCGAACGCCGACGACCTCCATCCCCAGCGCGTCGGCCCGGTCAGCGATTCCCTGGCCAATGGTGCCCAGACCGACCACGCATACCTGCTCGCCAGTCAGCGTGAACGGCGCGTCGTACGGTTCCTGCGTCCAGTCGTCGTCGCTCTGTCGGTCCCGGTAGACGTGGAGACGGCGAGCAAACGCCGTCAGATAGCCGACGGCGGTTTCCGGGACGGTGTCGCCGTGGATACCAGTGCTGTTCGTCAGTACCGTCCCGGCCGCCTCGTAGGCGTCCACGTCGAACTCGTCGTAGCCCGCACGGATGCCGTGGACCCAGGCGGCGTCCAGAAACGCCTCCCGCGGAGAGAACGTGACGACGCAGTCACTGGTATCGAAGGTTGCGTCGTCGCCGACAACTTCGACAGGGACGCCGAGCCCCTGTAGCGCGGCGACCATCGCCTCCAGCGGACAGGCCTTCGCAACTGACTCGTGAACAGCGATTCTAGCGATATCCATGTCCGTCCCTGCGGCGGGGACAGTATAGTCCTTTTCCGGAACGCGGCGAAATGTCGAACCGATCAGTCCCAGCGGCTTTCGAGCGCGTCGACACGCATCTCGATGTAGCGGCGGGACCACCGCTTCGAGAACCGTCGCAAGGCTCCAAAGAGTCCGTCTGTGTCCGCGGCGTCGGCAGAAACGTCTTCATCGTAACTCGACCGGCCGCCCGACTCCATCGGTCCCTCTGGAAAACTCATAACGATATGTGTTACCACGGGCTGTGAAATAAATATTAGGGATATTAGGCCACCGGAGACCTCGTGTGTTTTTGCCGTCTTCGCGTATTTATGCCATCATTTTTGAAACAAGTACAGACAACAAGGGATTTAAGCGATAATTAACAATGCTGGCTTCACGCGTCAATGACCACGTCGTCACCGTCCAGTCGACTCCAGAAGGGGTTTCTCAAGTACCAGCACGTCTTCGTGTTTCTGGCACCACTGCTGTTCGTCGTCGGTGTGTACACCGCCGCACCGACGCCCGCGGACGCGGGCACCGGCTACTGGTTCGAGTACTGGTGGCTCTGTATCGCCTTCGTCACTGGTGCAACCATCGTCAACACGGTCGGTATCAGCGGGTCGGCCCTGTTCGTTCCGTTTCTCATATTCATCTTCCCGCTACTAGCCGGAGAGACGCTGACACCGGAGACACTGGTGAAGGTCGGACTCATCAGCGAATCGTTCGGCCTCTCCAGTTCCGCACTCGCGTTTATCCAGTACGGGCTCGTCGACCGACGGCTCGCGCTGAGCCTCGTCCTCGGGAGCGTGCCCTTTGTCATCGCCGGCGCGCTGCTGTCGTTTGTCATCCCGGAGCCGCTGTTTCACGCGTTGCTCGGCATCGCTCTGCTGGCGGCGTCGTACTTGCTTTTCAAGGCTGACCTCGGCCACGAGGAGCCGGGCACGGCAGGCGACAGTGACCCGGAGGTATCGGCTGATGGGGGCGACGCGACACTCCCCGACGACGACAACAAGCTCGGCCCGGCCGGCGTCGAAACGGCCGACGACGGAGCAGTGACGCGCGTCGACCGCGACGGCAACGACTACGGCTACACGCGCGGCGGCTATCTCGAACGCTTCGCGAACTACAGCATCGGCGGCGTCTTCCAGGGACTGGCCGGCTTCGGCGTCGGCGAACTGGGCATCATCTCGATGCTCCGAACGGATGTCCCCGTCCGGGTCGCCATCGGCACGAACCACATCGTTGTGGCACTGACAGCGGTTCTGGCCTCGCTGGTCCACGTCTTCGGCGGCGGCCTCGTTCCGGGCGCACACTCCATCGACCTCGCGTCGACGCCGTGGAACATGGTCGTCTGGACCGTGCCCGCGACCGTCACCGGCGGCCAGATCGCACCGTACGTCTCGACCGCACTGGATACCGGGACCATCAAGAAGTTCGTCGGCGGGCTGTTCGCAGTCATCGCCGTAGCGCTGTTCCTGATGGCGACGGGTGGTGTCTAAGACGATGTACGATACGATCCTCCTCCCGACCGACGGCAGCGACGGTATCGGTGCGGCCGCGAGGCATGCCGGAACGATTGCAGGTCGGTTCGACGCGACAGTCCACGTCCTCTCGGTCGTCGACACCCGCAACCGGTTCGAGAGCCCGTCGAGCGGTCTCTCGACCGACGCATGGATCGAGGCGGAGCGGGAGCGCGCCGGGTCGGCCATCGAAGCGACCGTCGCCGAGCTACCCGACGACGTTTCGGTCGAGACCACACAGCGAGAGGGCGTCCCGAAGACGGAAATCGTCGACGCCGTCACGGAGATTCCGGCGGACCTCGTCGTGATGGGGACCCACGGCCGGACCGGACTGGACCACTATCTCATCGGCAGCGTTGCAGAGACGGTCGTCCGCGAATCGCCGGTGCCGGTGCTGACCGTGCAACTGGCAGACGAATGAGACACAGCGGATAGCGGCCTGTACTGGCATATCAGACATCGACCGGACCCGCGCGAGACGAGCCGATAGCCCGGTGGTAGGCGGACAGCACGAGCGCGTGGAACGCGACGAGAACGCCGACACCGACGACGATGACTGCGACCTGCAGCGGCGTCGAGAGCAACCCTAAGGAGACGATGAGCGTCGTCGCACAGGCCGGGGCGTGGACCGTGTCGGTGGCGATCATCCCCCAGCTCGTGGCGATGATCGAGAGCGTCGCGCTCGCGACGAGGCGGAGTCCGTCCGTCGAGAACGCGGCCGGATCCGCGACCAGCGAGACACCGCCGGCAAGCAGGCTGTACGCGACCAGCCCCGCGATGCCGCCGATGAGATGGCTCACGACGACGCTTATCAGGTCCGTCCGGTCGCCGTTCCGCTGGAAGGACAGGATGAACGCCGAGGGGCCCAGACTCGGGAAAATGAACGGCTGGCCGCTCGCCCACGCGAGCGTCCCGAGGACGACGAACAGCACGCCGGCGTACAGGCTCGTTCCGATCCGATGCCGTCGCATTGCTCCCGGTAGGAAACTGGACGGATAAGACAGTCACGGTCCGATAGAGTGGCGCTGTAGTCCCGGGGGACAACAGCGGCCAGCAGCTCCAGTCAGAGCGCGGTCATCGACGTATCGTCCTCGCTCGGGGCCGACGGCGGCCTCCCGTCACGCTCACGGAGTTGCTCGAACGCGACCGCGATAATCGCCGTGCCGTACAGCGACGCCAGTGGTTGGATGACGATGGTCGGAAGCTGCGAAGTCGGCCCCGAAAGCGCCAGCGCGCCGACGAATCCGATGACACCGCCGACGAGCGCCGCGGCGGTACCGACAATTAACAGCAGTCCGAACAGCGCCAGCCGGTTGCCCTCGGTGAGCCGATAGCTCTCTTTGAGCGCCGCGACGAAGTTCCGGTCTTCGACGATGACGTACGGCATCATGAAGATGAACGCGACGTAGGCGAAGATGCCAGGGATGAGGAGCAGGACCGACCCGATGAACACCAGTAGACTGTAGACGATTCCGCCGACGAACACGTTCACCATCGCCAGCGGTACGTTCCGAGTGAGCGCTCCCGTGGGGAAACTGTCACGCGCTCCGGCAGCGAACGTCCGGAAAGACACGATGGTGAGATACAGTGAGACCACAGAGCCAATGGCGATACCGGCACCAGCGACATTGAGCGAGATGTCGAGGGTCAGCGGCAGGGCTGCGGCGATCTCGCCGTATCCCATCCTGGTGTAGGTCGTCGCCACGATCGTGTTGAACAGTGCTTGAAAGCTAGCCATCAGGGCGAAAAACGCTACGAGTAGTATCGCGCCGGTACGACTGAACAGCCGATACCCCGCCTCTTCGAGGACGGAGCCGATTTGGAGGGCCATCAAGGGAGCGCTTCGACAAGCGGGGACATAAGTGTTGTCTCAGTGTGAGAAGGCCACTCGGTTCACGCGTCCGATTCCGACCCGCTTTCGACGAACTCGATTAGCTCCTCGGCCGGGACGAACCCGTCGGCACGGCGGTCGATAAGCTCCCCGTCGGCAAACAGCAGGAACGTCGGGACGCTCCGCACGTCGAACGCGTCGACGGCATCGAGGTCGCGTTTGGGATTGAATACGACGACTGTCGCGTCGGTGGCTTTCGCGGCGATGTCGAGTATCGGCTCCATCGACTTGCAGATTGTACAGCCGCTTGTCCGGACCATCGCCAGTACGCGGTCGGCCGTCGCCAGCACGTCGTCGAGTTCGTCCCGCGTTTCGACCGTCCGAACGCGGTTTTCGGTCGCAGTGTCCGTATCTTCGGTCGTGGTGTCCATACAATCGGTACGTGCCACAGCGCGAAGAACCCCGCGACGGGCCACGTCTGTTCAGCCCTGGCTACTACATGGGGCTGTCACTCCTCGATCTCCCGCACGACCGATGCGGGGTTCCCCTGGACGACGACGCCGGCAGGGACGTCGTCCGTGACAACCGCGCCGGAACCGACGACGGCGTCGTCGCCGATGGTGACGCCCGGATTGACGACCGCCTGGCCGCCGATCCAGACGTTGTCACCGATGGATACCGGCTTCCCGTACTCGACGCCGCTACGTCGTTCCTCCGGGTCAAGCGGATGCGTCGCGGTGTAGATGTGGACGCCCGGCCCGAGCAGGCAGTCGTCGCCGATATCGACCCGACAGACATCCAGTACGACGCAGTCGAAGTTCGCGTAAAAGCCCTCGCCGACGTGGATGTTGTCGCCGTAGTCACACCGGAAGGGCGGTTCGACGTGACAGTCCGCACCGACGGAGCCGAACAGGTCCTCGATGAGTGCCTGTCTGGTGTCGGTGTCCGATGGATCGGTCCGGTTGTACTCCCGGGTGAGTTCGTTCGCGCGCTCGCGAGCCGCGACGAGTTCCGGGTCGCTCGCGTCGTAGTGCTCGCCCGCGAGCATCTTCTCCCGTTCAGATACCATGCCGACCTACCTCCGAAGTCTCTCTCGCGGCGTAGCGAGGGATGGTCATAGTGGGCCGTCGGAGCGCCCTGATAAGAGGTGTTGGGGTCAACGATCCCGAACAATAACCCCCTCCGCAAGCCAGTTGAACAATCCACGCTGGGTGGGGCTTTCTGGCTGTTCGAAGTCTCACTCACGTACCGAAACAGTGCCCATACTGCTAGCCCGGAACGGATTTATAGTCGACCGTCGCCTACCATGGTTCGTGAACCGCACGGCAGCGCTCGACGCAGTCGTCTTCGGTGTCGACATCCAGAGCGGCGACGTGCGCGGCGACGCGCCGTCGTACGCGCTGGTGGTCTTCGACGGGGAATCAGTCGAGCGAGACGTGGTCTCGCGGCGGAAGCTCCGCCGGCGTATCGAGGACGAGGAGCCGGCCATCGTCGCGACGGACAACATGTACGAACTCGCCGAGGACAAGGACGCCCTGATCCACGTTCTCGGGTCGCTCCCCGACGAGACGAAGCTGGTGCAGGTGACAGGCGACGAGCGACCGGAACCGCTCTCACGGGTCGCCAAGCGCCACGGCGTCCCCTACGGCAAGGACCCGATGGAGGAGGCCGAGGCCGCGGCCCGGCTGGCCGCCGCCAACGTCGGTCAGGAAGTGTCGGCGTTTACCGATACGACGGAGGTGAAGGTCTCGCGGGGCCGCTCGACCGGAAAAGGTGGGTGGTCAGAAGACCGCTACACGCGACGCATCCACGGCGCGGTCCGGAAGCGCGCCCGTGAAATCGAGTCCGAACTCGACGCGGCCGGTCTGGAGTACGAGCGGGACGTGACCGAGAAGTACGGCGGCTTCTCGAACGCCGTCTTTCTGGTGTCGGCACGACCGCAGGACATCCCTGTATCGAGAGCGCGTTCGGGCGACACACGCGTCGAAATCGAGCGCCAGCGGCGGGACGGCATCGAGTTCAAGCCGCTGGCGAAACGGCGCGACCACGTCGTCGTCGGCGTCGACCCCGGGACAACGACGGCTGTCGCCATCGTCTCCCTCGACGGCACTGTACTGGATGTATACTCCTCGCGAACCGACGGCACCGCCGCGACGACGGAGTGGATTATCGAGCGCGGGCGGCCCGTCGTCGTCGCCGCCGACGTGACGCCGATGCCCGAGACCGTCGAGAAACTCCGGCGCTCGTTCAGCGCTGCCGGCTGGGAGCCCGATACGGACCTGCCCGTCGACGAGAAGAAACACCGGACACGCGAGGAAGCCTACGACAACGACCACGAGCGCGACGCGATGGCCGCCGCCCTCTACGCCTTCGATCACCACGCCGACCAGTTCGAGCGCGTCGCGAGCAAGGTGCCGCCACAGCACGACGTGGGGCCGGTCATCGACCGCGTCGTCGCCGGCGAAGAGAGCGTCGAGACGGTGCTGCGTGACCTCGAAGACGACGACGGCGAGGCCGAAGAGGACACGGCTCACGAGCCCCGGGAGCTCACCGACGACGAGAAGGAGATCAAGCGGCTGAACGCCCGCATCGAACGGCTCGAATCACACGTCGACGACCTCAAGGAGACGATCAAGCGCAAGGACGACCAGCTCGCCGAGAAGGACAAACAGCTGGAGAAGGCCCGCAGCGAGGGCCGGCGCGAAGTCCGGAAAGACCGCGAGGTGACGCGGCTCCAGCGGCGCAACGAGGCCCTCGAACGCAAAGTCGAGGCGGAAGAGGAGAAACGCGAGGCGCTGGCTGACAAGCTCGAACGGCTGAAGGCGCTGTGGAAGCTCGACCACTCGAACTTCGCCGACGTTTCGGAGAAACAGGAGGGTCTGACGCCGGTCAAGGTGGTCGAGCAGTTCACCAGGGACGCCATCGCCGACGCCGACGAGCGGTTCGGCCTCGTCGAGGACGACATCATCATGTTCCGGGACGCGTCTGGCGCGGGCCGGTCGACGGCCCAGCAGTTGGCGGATATCGACCCGAAAATCGTTCTCCGAAACGGGAATCTCTCTGACATAGCCGACCAGGTCCTGTTCGACAACGACATCCCCGTCGCGCCAGCGGAGATGGTCACCGTGCAGGAAGTGGACGAACTGGCCGTCGCCCGCGAAGGCGAAATCGAGGCGGCAATCGAGGACTGGGAAGAGCGCGCCGCCGACCGCCGGAAGGAACAGAACGCCGAGATGGTCGACCAGATAATCAGCGAACACCGGGCTGACCGACCGACGAGCGAGAACTAGACGCTGTACTGGCGTCCAGTTGACAGGACCGCAGCCGCGAACTCCCGTTCAGCGTGTCTCTCCCCGACGACCAGCCGCCGGTACTGCGTAGTTATGTCCATTGGGAGCGTATCCCTTACATGGAAGACCAGTGTCGCGTTCTGGCGGCCGCACTCGAGACGCTCGACGACGTCTTCTACGTCTACGACACCGAAGGCAAGCTTGCTACTGGAACGCCCGGTTGAACGAGCTGTTCGGCCTGACGGATAGCGAACTGTCGGGAACGGACCCGACCGATTTCTTCGTCGCGGAGGACCGTCCAGCCGTTGAAGCAGCCATCGAGGAGGTGTTCGACGCGGGGCAAGCAACCGTCGAGGCGCGGGCCGAGACAACGGAGGGAGTCGTGACGTTCGAACTCAGCGGCCGGCTTCTCACGGCGGACGACGGCACAGTCCAGGGATTCAGCGGTGTCGGCCGCGATATCACTGCCCGTCGCGAACGGGAGTGGCATCTCCAGCGACAGAACGAGCGGCTCACGGAGTTCGCTGACCTGCTAGCACACGACCTCCGGACGCCGCTTGCCGTCACCAGCGGCCACCTCGAACTCGCTGCCGAGGAGCTGTCGCCCGAACGTATCGACGCCGCCAGAGACGGGTTGGGGCGGTTAGAAGCCATCATCGACGATATGCGAACCGCGACCAGAGAGGGAGCGCTGGCGGCCGACAAGCAGACCATCAATATCGCCGACGTGGCGACGACAGCGTGGAACCACGTCGAAACCGGCAGTGCAGTGCTGGAACCGCCGCCGTCGATACTGGTCGAAGCCGACGCAAAGCGATTGCTCCGACTGTTCGAGAACGTCTTCGCCAACGCCGTCACACACGGTCCTGAACGCGACGAACGGGGCTCTGACGAGGAACGCGACGGTGACGCGACCGGCATAACAGTTCGTGTCGTGCCGACGCCCGACGGCTTCGCGGTCGAGGACGACGGCCGGGGAATCGCTCCCGACGAACGGGAGCGGGTGTTCGAACCGGGCGCGTCACGGGCGGCTGATGGGACCGGCTTCGGTCTCTATATCGTCAGGGCAATCGCCGAAGCCCACGGCTGGACAGTACGTGCCACAGCAGGAGAACACGGCGGTGCACGGTTCGAGTTCGATATTGATGCGGACACCGCCTGTTAGTCGTCTCCGCCTCAGGGCATGCCGTCGCCGCCCATACCGCCACCGCCCATGCCGCCGCCACCCATACCGCCCATGCCGCCGCCGAGTCCGAACGCGCCGAGCAGGCTCGTGACGAGGCCGTAGACGACCAGTCCGAGGCCCCCGACAACGAGAGCGATGCCGACGGCGACGATGGGTGCCTTCCACGCGACCAGACCGATGCCGGCGAGCAAAACGACGATGCCGCCGATACCAACCGCACCGAGTTTGTCGAGCATACCCGTGTAGGCCAAGCGGGCGGACAAAAGCCCGTCGGTCAGTGCTCGAACTCGGTGTCGACGTTCTGTGCCGCCGCGACCATCTCGGCGATGGTGTCCTGGCGGCGCAGCAGCCGCATCGTATCGCCCTCGACGTCGAACGTCCCGTCCATCGCCGCGGCGGAGATATCGAGGTCGCCCTGCAGCATCGTGACCCACTGACTGTAGGGACCACGGAACGCGAAGTCGTACTCGGGGTCCGCGACCGTCCCAGCGGCGGTACAGACACCGTCCTTGATTACAACGACGAACTGTATCGGTTCGCCGGTATAGGCGTCGTCAGCACGGATTTCGAAACAGAATACGGCGGTGAAGCCGTCGGCGCTGTCGGCGAACTCGGACCGGTCGTTTATCCGGTCGCGCCACGCGGCGGCCCAGTCGTCGGCCTCGGTCGGCAGCGTCACAGTCATTGGCAGGCGGTATGCAAGGGGGGCTTTTCTGTGTTGCCTTGTCCGTTCGAATGCGACGCCAGCAGGGTCGTCGTCGCGGCTCCGCGGCGAGCGCGAATAAAACAGCGATGTGAGACCTCAGCGGCGCGATTCGCCGCCGAGATACAGCCGGGACACCTCGGGGTCGTCGAGCAGCGAGTCCGCCTCGCCCTCGAACTTGACAGTCCCCTGATCGAGAACGAACCCGCGGTCGGAGATGCCCAGCCCCTCGCGGGCGTTCTGCTCGACCATGAGGATCGACGTGCCGAGGTCGTTGACCGTCTCCACGTCGTCGAACACCTCCTTGGCGGTGTTGGGTGCCAGACCGGCGCTTGGCTCGTCGATGAGCAACACGTCGGGCTCCATCACGAGCGCGCGGGCGAAGGCCAGCACCTGCCGCTGGCCGCCCGAGAGCGTCTTCGCGTTCGCGGTACGCTTGTCGTCGAGGATGGGGAACCGGTCGTACAGTTCGGCCACGACCTCGTCGAGGCCGCCGTCGCGGGCGACCCCGCCCATCCGGAGGTTCTCGTCGATGGTCAGCGAGCCGAACACGTTCTCGGTCTGTGGGACGTAGCCGACGCCGATTCGGACGATATCCTCCGGAGCCATCCCGCCGATTTCGCGGTCCCCGAGACGGACCGAGCCAGTCCAGGGCTCCAGCATCCCGAACACCGTCTTGAGGACGGTGGATTTGCCAGCCCCGTTCGGGCCGACGAGGCAGGCGATCTCCCCCTCGCCGAGCGTCAGCGAGAGGTCGTCGAGCACCTGCACCTCGCCGTAGCCGCTGTCGACGCCGTCGACGGTGAGGATGGGGTCGGTCATTCCGACGGCCCTCCCAGGTAGGCGTCGATGACGCGCTCGTCGCTCCGGACCGCCTCGGGCGGCCCCTCGACGAGGACACTCCCCTGATTGAGGACGATAATCGGGTCGGCCAGCCGCATGATGAAGTTCATGTCGTGTTCGATGATGAGGAAGGTGATCCCCTCCTCGTTGAGTTCCTCGATGAACCCCGCCAGTTTGTCGGCCAGCACGGGGTTGACGCCGGCGACGGGCTCGTCGAGCAGGAGCAGGTCGGGTTCGGCCATCATCCCGCGGGCCAGTTCGACCAGTTTCATCTGCCCGCCCGAGAGGTCCGTCGCGGGCTGGGTGGCCAGGTCACCGATCTCGAACCGTTCGAGCATCTGTTGGGCCTGTTCCAGCGAGCGCCGTTCCTCCTGTTCGACGGTGTCAGGCGAGGTGAACAGCGGGATGATCGACTCCCCGGTCTGGTTGTGCGGCCCCACGAGCAGCGCCTCCCGGACGGTCATCCCCTCCGGTTTGCGCGGCGTCTGGAACGTCCGGATCATCCCCTGATCGGCGATCTGGTGGGGCTTCTGGCCAGTCACGTCGACGCCGTTGACTGCGACGGAGCCGGCGTCGGGTTCGTAGAAGCCCGAGACGAGATTGAACAGCGTGGACTTGCCGGCGCCGTTCGGGCCGATGAGGCCCGTTATGGTGCCGCGTTCGACCTCGATTGACGCGTCGTCCGTCGCCACGAGGCCGCCGAAGCGTTTCTCCAGCCCCTCAGCACGGAGGACGGGGTCCTCCTTGCCGAGAACGGGGCCGTCGGAGACGAGCGACTGCTCACTCATCGCGACCACCGCCCAGCGAGTCGGGCCAGATAAGCTCGCGCTCCGGCGGGAGAATCCCCTCCGGGCGGAGCCTGACGATAAAGATGATGAGCAGGCCGACCAGCATGAGTCGGAGCGGTGCCGCGCCGATGGGCAGTGCGCCAGTGTCGGTCAGGAAGCGCGTCCCCTGCTGGATGGCGACGATAGTGAACCCGCCCAGCATCGCACCGCGGTCGCTGCCGGTGCCGCCGAGGATGACAGCGACCCAGACGTAGAACGTCGTGATCGGCTGGAGGTCCGAGGGACTGACGAACAGGACGAGGTGGGAGTAGAACACGCCCGCGAGCGCCATGATGAGGCTCCCGATGACGAAGGCCTGCATCTTGAACGCGAACGTGTTCTTGCCCAGCGTCTCCGCGAGGTCCTCGTCGGTCCGGATGGTTCGCAGGACGCGGCCCCACGGCGACTGGTGGATGCGCCGGAGGAACAGGTAGACGGCCGCGACAATCACCGTGACGAGGACGACGTTCAGCGCGCTGGTGACCACCGACTGACTCATGTTGAACACCGGCGTCCCGCCTACGTAGAAGATGTAGGGGTACGTCAGGTCACCGAGCACGGGCCAGTCGGAGAAGAACAGCGGGATGCCGGTCAGCCCGGCGCTGCCCGCCGTCCACTGGGATTCGTTGAGGATGAAGATACGGACGACCTCTGCGAGCCCTAGCGACGCGATTGCGAGGTAGTCGTCGCGGAGTTTCAGCGTCGGATAGCCGATGATTACCGCGAGCACCGCGGCGAGACCGAGACCGCCGAACAGCGCGACGATGGGGCTGACACCACCGGATATCGGCGAGCCGGATGCCGTCAGCAGGGCGGTCCCGTACGCGCCGAGGCCGAAGAAGGCCGCGACGCTGAAGTTGATCATGCCGCCGTACCCCCACTGGACGTTCAGCCCCATCGAGAGGAGCATGTACATCGCCGACAGCCCGACGAGATACAGCAGGTACGCTGGGGCGAGGAAGCCGGTGATGACCGCGAGGAGCAAGAGCGCGGCGAGCGCGCCCAGCACCCCCGCGACGCCTTTCTCCCGGGGCGAGTACCCACCGACATCGAGCGCGCTCATGTCATATCACCCGCGATGCCGCGAGGCCTGACAAGCAGGACTGCGACCATGATGACGAATGCGACGGCCGGCGCGTAGGCGTTGCTGATGGGGAGCCCGATGTCGCCGAGCAACGGCGTCAGTTCGTGGAGCATCCCGATGAGCAGCCCACCGAGCATCGCCCCGTACACCGAACCGATACCGCCGAGGATGACCGCGGCGAACACGACCAGCAGGATGTTGAAGCCGATGCGCGGGTCGAGCTGGCTGTACAGCGCGAGGAAGACGCCACCGGCGGCGGCCAGGGCGCTGCCGACGACCCACATGACGAGGATGACGCGGTCGGTTCGGATGCCGCTCACGCGTGCGAGGTCGGGGTTGTCAGCCGTCGCACGCATCTTCCGGCCCAGCGTCGTCCGCTGGAGCAAGAGGTGTAGAGCGACGACGAGTACCGCCGCGCTGACGATGATCGCGACGTCTCGCTGTGTCACCGCGACGCCGAGCGTGTCCAGCAACACCTGAATCGGCCCGCTGCGACGGATATCGTACTGCAGGAAGTCCGTCCCGAAGGACGCCTGTAGCACCGCGCGGTAGACGAACGCCACGCCGATGCTCGTGATGAGGAGCCCGATCGAGTCCGTATCGAGGGGCTTGTACACGAGAATGTGAGTCAGGACGGCGACGACGGCCGCTAGCGCCATTCCGACTGCCAGGGCGATGAAGAACCCGATCGGGAGACCGAGAACGGTGCCGCCGAGACCGCCGAACACGCCGAACGCGACGAACGCCCCGTAGGCGCCCAGCGTCATCGTATCGCCGTGTGCGAAGTTCGCGAAGTCGGCGATGCTGTAGACCAGCGAGAGTCCGATGCTCCCGAGGATGATGATACTACTGAAAACGAGCCCGTTTGCCAGGTACTGTAATATCTGCGCCATTGGTGAAAATGGAAAAGGGTCGTGGCCGCCTTAGCCCTCGATGAAGCCGCTGGATTCGTACGCGTGGTCCACGACTTCGAACACCTGCAGCAACCCGACGGGATCACCGTTCTCGTCGAGGTCGATCGGGCCGCTCACGCCGGTGTAGTCCACGTCCGATGGCGAGCCACCGTTGGCCAGAATCTCGTGTGCATCCTCATAGGTGGTCGCCTCCTCGCCTTCGGGACGAGTCACGTCACGGACGACCTCCATGAGCGCCGAGCCGGTGAACTCGTCGGCGGCTTCGATAGCGAGTGCGCTGACGACCACCGCGTCGTAGGCGTACGCCGACCACGACGTTGGTTCCTCGCCGAAGCGCTCCTCGAACTCCGAGACGAACGCCTGGTAGTTCTCGGCGTCCTGTGGGACGCTCGGCACCACGGCCTTCATTCCGTCGAGGCTGCCCTCGGGAGCTGATTCGAGGACTTTCGGGCCTTTGACGCTGTCCCCACCGTACCAGGCGGCCTGATCGGTGACGCCCAGGTCGAACGCCTCCTGGGACATCGTTGCGAACTCCGGCTGGTAGGTGATGAACACCCACGCGTCGGCGTCGGTGTTAGCCATCGAGGAGATGGTGCTACTGTAGGAGGACTGGCCCTGGTCGTGGGGTTCGTTGTAGACGATTTCTCCGTCGTAGGCCTCGATAAAGGCCTCGCCGACGGACTGCCCGTAATCGTTGTTGATCCAGGCCAGGGCAGCGGACTCGTTACCGTCTTCATCGAGGAGCGTTGAGATCGCCTCCGCCTGTGCCTTGCCGGCCGGCGGCATCCGGAGCAGGTCCGGGAAGTTCGTCAGGTTCGGGCTGGTGCTGTTCTGGCTGATCTGGACGACATCAGTGTTCTGGACAACGCTCTCGTGGATGGCCGTGCTGACGCCGCTCCCGACAGTACCGATGAGCAGCGGAACTTCTTCCTGATTGACGAGTGTCTGGGCTGCACTGACTCCACCCTGGCTCGTACTCTGGTCGTCCTGCTGTGAGATCGCCAGTTCGCCGCCACTAACACCGACGGAGTTGATATCGTCAAGCGCGATTTCCTTGCCGCGCTGGTTCCGCTGCCCGAACGCGGACAGCGAGCCGGAGAGGCTGTCCACCATCCCGATGGTGTAGGTTTCAGAGCCCGAATCCGTCGAGGTGTCCGTCGATTCACCGTCGCCGCCGTCACCACCGTCGCCACCGTCACCTTCGTCGGGAGCACCACCGGAACAGCCGGCGAGGCCGACGAGTCCGGCACTGGCAGCGGCTTTGATTACGCTTCGCCTGTCGATCGAAGACTTGTCATGGTCGTTCATGGTATACTGATATCCTTTTTCGTAAGTCCCTGTATAACCCTGTCACCGTCCATGGTAGGCACCATGTTCTGGACGGCGTACGGAAAGCCGTCAATTAATACTTCTGGAACGCCTTTCCCGCATAGAGTATCGCTACGGCTATGGAACGAACGGAGTTTATCACGGTAGACACGCATACGGGCGGAGAGCCGACGCGCATCGTACTCGACGGCATCGAGGCCGACACACTCGCCGGAGAGACCGTCCGGGAGAGACGCGACCGGTTCGCAGCCACAGCAGACGGCGTCCGAAAACTCCTCATGCAGGAGCCCCGCGGACACGCGGATATGTTCGGGGCGGTCCCGGTGCCCACCGACCGGGCCGACCTCGGAGTCTTTTTCATGGACACTGACGGCTATCTGGACATGTGTGGCCACGGCCTCATCGGGGTCGTGACCGCACTCGTCGAACGGGGCGAACTCCCCGAAACGCGGGAACTGACCGTCGAAACCCCGGCCGGGCTGGTCGACGTGACGGTCGAGATAGCTGACGGCGTCGTCCGCCGCGTCGCGTTCGAGAACGTCGACAGTTACGTCTGTGAGACGATTACCGTCGAACAGGACGGCATCCCGGTCGAGGCTCGTATCGTCTATTCCGGGAACTACTTCGCCGTCGTCGACGCTGAGAGCCTGGGCGTCACGCTCGACGGCGAGGATGCCACGCAGTGTATCGAGCCCGCACTGGCACTCCGCCGAGCAGTCAACGACGTCGCACCCGACGACCCAGTCACCGGTTCGTCAGTGACCGTCTCGGCAGTCGAACTCACCGCCGGCAGCGACAGCGACCGGAGCTGTGTGGTGTTCGCCGACGGATCTATCGACCGCTCTCCCTGTGGGACGGGGACGTGTGCGCGGTTGACGCTTCACCACGTCGACGGTGACCTCGCTGTTGGCGAGCGTGTCGAAGTGACCGGCCCGGTGGGGTCGGCGTTCGAGGGGTATATCAGCGAGACAAACGTCGACGACGGTGTCACCGTGACCAGCCCGGTCGTTTCGGGTACAGCGCATATCACGGGCGATCACACGTTTTACCGGGACGACGACGATACGCTCGGCAGTTTCACACTCACTTAATTTCAGGCCATGGAAGAGGACTTTTTTGGTAGGGGGTGCGTTTAGGCTCATATAGTGGCGTAGTTTCGATAATGATTCCGCCGATAGCGAACAACTTCGTCGCCGGGGAGACAGCCCCGGGGGCGCTCGACCACGTCGCTTCGCTCAACGACGACGGCGTCAAGGGCATCCTAAATCTGTTAGGCGAACACTACGACGAGCGCCAGCCCGCCGACGAGGACGCAGACCAGTACATCGAGTTAGTCAAAGAAATCGACAGGAGCGGCCTCGACTGCGCTATCTCGGTCAAGCCCTCGCAGATCGGCCTCGACGTTGGGGACGACGTGTTCGTCGAGAACCTCGAACGGATCGTTGCGGCGGGCGACGACCACGGCGTCTTCGTCTGGGTCGACATGGAGGATTACACGACGACCGATGTGACCCTCGACGCGTACGAACGACTCGTCACGGACCACGAGGGCGGCGTCGGCGTCTGTACACAGGCAAACCTCAAGCGGACGCCCGAGGACCTCGAACGGCTCGCTCCTCTTCCCGGGAAGGTCCGGCTGGTCAAGGGAGCCTACTCCGAGCCCAAAGAGGTCTCTTACAAGAAAAAAGAGCGCGTCAACGAAGCCTACCGCGACTGTCTCGAACTGATGTTCGAGGAGTTCGATGGCGGTATCGGCGTCGGTAGCCACGATCCGGCGATGATAGACTACGCGAAGGACCTCCACGACGAGTACGGCACTGACTACGAAGTGCAGATGCTAATGGGCGTCCGCGACGACGCCCAGCGCGACCTCGCCGCGGAGGGCGTCCCGATGTGGCAGTATATCCCCTACGGCGACAAGTGGTTCTCCTACTTCTACCGGCGCGTCCGTGAACGCAAAGAGAACGCGCTGTTCGCTGTTCGGGCCGTTCTGAGCTAACTTACTGGTCCGGGTCGAGTAGTTTCGCTTCTGCTTTCCGGAGATGTTCGAGTAGCGTCGTCTTCGAAACGCCGAGTTTCGACGCGAGTTCGCGCGTCGAGATGCCCCGCGGCCACGCGTAGTAGTCCTCCTGTCTGGCGAGTTCGAACGCCTCGCGCTGGCTGTCCGAGAGTCTGTCCATCCGCCGGAGTTGCTGCGGATTGCCGCCGCCGGCGGACGTGATTCGAGTCACTTCGATATCGGCCGACTGTTCCTCGCGGATCTCGTCGAGGAGCGACTCGGCCTCGTCGCGGGAGTCCGGGAAAAACACCGGCCAGTGCTCGCGGCCGTGGCGGACGCGAACCGGGTCGTTGTGGATGAACCCCCGCGAGAGAAGGCTGTCGCTAATGGTGTTGTCCGGGTCGTACTCGACGAACAGCTCGCGGGTCGTGTTCCCCGGCGACGAGGACGTGCCAGTCGCGCCGTGGCGCTCGCGTAACTCCAGCACGGAGTCGGTCAGCGACGAATCACGGGTCGCGTCGATGAGATCCTCGACGTCGTTAATACTGTCTGCGTACGCCGTGAACAGGCCCTTCACGCTGCCGTTCTGGGTGTTGTACACGCCGTGAGCCAACAGGCCAGCCGCGGTCTGATCGGTGACTTCGAGGGTCCAGCAGTCAGGATGCCAGATGCTCAGGGTGAGCTGGAGTCCCCCGTGTTCTGATTGTGCTTCACTCATACTGGGCGCCTCCGTATGAAGGGGTGCTAAAGACAGTCACGATATGGACGCAGATAAAGGTGCGGTTCATAAGGGGAACACCGACCATGGGAGATAATGCCGGATTGTAGAGGATATATCAGGTTATTGCCGACCCCTGACCATGGACGGTGGAACATATTGGTGGGGGACGCGTACAGTACCTACCATGAGTACAGACGACTCACGGCGACACTACATCGACGGTGAATGGACGACAGGCACCGGCGAGGAAACGTTCACAAGTCAGAACCCGGCTACCGGCGAGGCGCTCGCCTCGTTCCACCGCGGAACCGAGGCCGACGTCGACCGCGCGCTGGCCGCGGCAGAAGACGCCTACGACGAGTGGCGCTCGCTCTCGCACATCGACCGCGCAGAGTACCTCTGGGACATCTACCACGAGCTGCGTGACCGCCACGAGGAACTCGGCGAAATCGTCACCATGGAGTGTGGCAAGGAAATCAGCGAGGGGCTGGCCGACGTGACCGAGTCCTGGCACATGGTCGAGTGGGCCGCCGGCAACGCCCGCCACCCCCACGGCGACGTGGTACCGTCCGAGATCGCCAGCAAGGACGCCTATATGCGGCGCAAGCCGAAGGGGGTCGTCGGCTGTATCACCCCGTGGAACTTCCCGGTCGCAATCCCGTTCTGGCACCTCGCAGTGACGCTGGTCGAGGGCAACACCGTCGTCTGGAAGCCCGCCGAGCAGACCCCGTGGTGTGCCCACATCATCGCCGAGATGTTCGAGGACTCGGGCATCCCGGACGGCGTGTTCAACCTCGTGCAGGGCTACGGCGACGCCGGCAACGCCATCGTCGAGGACGACCGCGTCGAGACGGTCCTCTTTACGGGCAGCGCCGAAGTCGGCCACAAGATCGCCTCCAAGGTCGGCGGCGAACCCGGCAAGATCGCCGCCTGCGAGATGGGCGGAAAGAACGCCGTCATCGTCACGGAGGAAGCCGATCTCGATATCGCCGTCCACTCGGCCGTGATGTCCAGCTTCAAGACGACCGGCCAGCGCTGTGTCTCCTCGGAGCGGCTCATCGTCCACGAGGACCTCTATGACGAATTCAAGGAGCGGTTCGTCGACATCGCCGAAGACATCGCCGTCGGCGACCCGCTGGAGGAAGACACCTTCATGGGGCCGCTCATCGAGCGAGACCAGGTCGAGAAGTTCAAGCGCTACAACGACCTCGCTCGCGAGGAGGGCGCGAACGTGCTCGTCGACCGCGCCGACCTCGATGCCGAAGAGATTCCCGAGGGTCACGAGGAGGGCCACTGGGTCGGCCCGTTCGTCTACGAGATCGACTACGACGAGGACCTGCGCTGTATCAACGAGGAAGTGTTCGGCCCCCACGTCGCGCTGCTTGAGTACTCGGGTGACTTCGACCGCGCACTGGAGATGCACAACAGCGTCGACTACGGCCTCGCCGGTGCCATCATCTCCGAGGACTACCGCCAGATCAACCAGTTCCGCGACGAAGCCGAAATCGGCCTCGCCTACGGCAACCTCCCGTGTATCGGCGCGGAGGTCCACCTGCCATTCGGCGGCGTCAAGAAGTCCGGCAACGGCCTCCCGAGCGGCCGCGAGGTCATCGAGGCCGTCACCGAGCGCACCGCCTGGACGCTGAACAACTCCAAGGACATCGAGATGGCACAGGGGCTGTCGGCGGACATCATCACCGATGAGTAAGTCCGTCCAGCCGCCGGAGATCGGCTCCATCTGCCCGCGCTGTCGCGGGGAGACGACGACGGCGAAAGGCATCGAAACCTGTACCGACTGCTCGTGGGTCGGCTGTCTCGGCGCTGACTGACGCGACGACATCGCTTTTCTACGGCCCCAGCGTCTGTCCCACACCGTCACGGGGGCCACGGACCGGGTTCTCGGTCCAACTTTTCCAAACCTTAAACCTCTCCCCGTCGAAGTACCGTCTATGAGCGACAACGACAGCAGAAAGAACCTGCGGATGCCGGAAGAAGACGAGGTGTTCGCCGTCGTCATGGACATGCTTGGCGCGAACCGCGTCAAGGTACGCTGTATGGACGGCGTCGAACGCACAGCCCGGATTCCGGGCAAGATGCAAAAGCGGATCTGGATACGCGAAGACGACGTGGTCCTCGTCGAACCCTGGGACTGGCAAGACGAGAAAGCCGACATCACATGGCGCTATGAGAAACAGGACGCCGACCAACTGCGCGAGGAGGGCCACATTCAGGAGTAGCCTGATATGTATCTGGCTGCGGGCTCGACGGAGGCAAAAGCGTGACCGAGGGGCAGTTCGGCCTGCTCGATACGGACGACGTCGACTCACCGGGCGACGAGTGGGAAGAGGTCGACGTCTCCGACACGGAAGCCGACCGCATCGCCCGCAAGCGGGACCGCGAGTTCAGCGAGTTCCGCGAGCGCATCAAGGACGCCGACCAATTCAAAGTCGAGGCCAGCGTCTTCGACGACGCCACCTACGGCGCGCTGTACAAGCTCGTTCAGGACGGCCACATCGACGCTTTCGGCGGGCCGATCTCGACCGGCAAAGAGGCCAACGTCTACACAGCGCTGTCCGGCGATACAGAGGTCGCCGTCAAGGTGTACCGCATCAACGCCTCCGATTTCAAGGACATGCGGAGCTATCTCGACGGCGACCCCCGATTCGAGGGCATCGGCTCGGACAAAAAGAAGGTTGTCACCGCGTGGGTCCGCAAGGAGTCGTCGAACCTCAAGCGCGCACGGCGGGCCGGCGTTCGGACGCCGGAGCCCATCGCCGTCGAGCGGAACGTCCTCGTGATGGAGTATCTGGGGACCGAGGAGGGCCGCAGCAAACGTCTCAGCGAGGTCCACATCGAGAACCCGGAGACGGCCTACGAGGTCGTCAAGGAGTACACCCGGCGGCTGTACGACGCCGGCCTCGTCCACGGCGACCTCTCGGAGTACAACATCGTCTTCCACGAGGGCCAACTGTACATCATCGACCTGGGGCAGGCAGTGACCATCCACCACCCCAACGCCGACGATTTCCTCGAACGGGACTGCCGCAACGTCGCGAACTTCTTCGCCAGACAGGGCGTCGACGCCACCCCCGAGGATCTGCTCGCGTACGTCCGGGAGTACGCGACCCCGAAAGACAAGGACGATACCGCCCCGGGGAGCGACGACGACGCTGTCCCGCAGGGGACGCCGGCGGACCGTCGTGACGAGGAGTGAGTGGTCGCCATTGCCAGTCATGTCTGCAGGTTCTCACACACGAACCGACCGACAGCGCCGCTGTTACCCGGTTCATAACAACTCGCGTTTGCTGTGAAAACCACAGTGCGTAATATGTTAGTTACTGTATACATCTATATGGCTTACCTGTCACAGTGGTCCCTGTCCCGTGTGAACTATCGCTGGCCTGTCCAGGGTAGGTGCGGCTGATGGACACTACAGACAGCTCGGATCAGCAGTCAGCGCGCGACGACGACTCGGTGTCTGAGCGCCTCATCGAAGGACTGTCCTCGCATGCGGTGTTCATGCTCGATGCTGGTGGCACCATCACGACCTGGCCCGACCCGGCAGCGACGCTGTACGGCTACGACCGGGACGCGACGGTCGGCCACCACGTCGACATGCTGTTTGCCGACCCCGAAGAAATGGAGACGACCGTTGACGCACTGCTGACCGAGGCGGCAGACGGCCCCATAGAGACACAGCACTGGCACCGGCAGGCTGATAAGACGGTGTTCTGGGCGACACTCTCGCTCTCGCCGCTCGGGGATGGGGACCCCGAGGGGTTCGTCGCAGTCAGCCAGGACACGACCGAGAAACACCAGTACGACAAGATGCTCGAACGCCAGAACGACCGGCTCAAGGAGTTCACGGATATCCTCGCCCACGATCTGCGGAGCCCACTCAGTGTCATCTCCTCACGAGTGGATCTGGCCCGCGAAACCGGTGACGAGGAACACCTCGACGCGCTCGAAGAGACGAGCGACAGGATGGCCCGCCTCGTCGACGATTTGCTCTCTGTCGCCAAGCAGGGCAACGTCGTCACCGACCCGGAAACGACGAACGTCAAGGACGTTGTCGACACCGCCTGGGAAGGGGCCGGCGGCACAACCGAACGAGCCACGCTCCACTACGACCATGTTGGCTCGGTGAGCGCCGACGCCGACCGTCTCATCGAACTGTTCGAGAACCTCTTTCAGAACAGCATCCGACACGGCGACGGCGCCGTTATCGTCCGCGTCGGCCCGCTGGACCACGGCTTCTACGTCGAGGACGACGGCCCCGGCATCCCGGTAGACATCAAAGACGACGTGTTCGACCACGGCTTCACGACTGCCGAAGACGGCAGCGGCTACGGGCTCTCGATCGTCCGGACCATCGCGGGCGCACACGGCTGGGACATCCTCGTCACCGACAGCGACACGGGCGGCGCGCGGTTCGAAATCACCGGCGTCGAGTTTCTGAACTGACAGCAGTGCTACGGGACGCCTGCAGTCACAGCGTCCGGTTCTCCTTCACTCGTCGATTTCGGGTTCGGTTCTCTGCCTGAGATTACTGCCAGTGGTGCGTTTGCCACAGATGCAGAAAAGCAATAACCGATGGGACAGTGGTGCCCAACGACGAGCTGCCACCACGGCTGTACGACCGCCCGTCATCTACCTATGGGACGCCCTCCAACCCCCACAACCGGACAGATAGTACCGCTTGTTGCCCTGCTCGCTGTGGTCGCAGTTATTGCCACCGCCGGGGTCGCCGCTGGGTTCAGTAACGCGGCACGCAATGAGACACACTCGGCGACTGCTACGCACGTCCATGCCGCCACAACCGAGTCAGCGGCTCCACAGCCAGAGTGCTCGGTACAAGACAAACACCCAGACATGCCGGACACAGACGCGGCATACCACTACATTGACGGCCTTGGCACCGCGTCGACGACCAACTGGACCGCCGGCGAAACCCTGCGTATCGGCGCAGACGGGGACTGTTCGCTCGGCGTCCATGCCAACGCCACCGCGACACTGACCGCAACAACAATCAACGCCAGTCAAGGCACTGTGACTGGTGTCGTTGACGTGGGACGCGGCGGAGCGTTGCGGGTCGGCGAACGCCCTGACGGGACTGCCACGGCTTCAGTTTCAATCCGGAATGTCGGTCGGGAGAACAACGACCGCGTCGACATTGTCTCGACGAACGAAAGCGGAACGGTGGTCACGTCCGAGCGCGTCACGGCCCCCACTGGTCGGTTCTTCGTCGTCAAAATCCGGTGGTATCCAAACGGGACCGCACAGGTCACGCTGTGGGACACTGACCGTCAGCGCCGCCAGCGCGTGACCAGAACGGTTTCGACCAGCGCTGAAAACACCGCCTGGCAGGTCCAGCTCGACGGCCGGGTGTATCTCGACGAAATC
The DNA here is from genome assembly GCF_009741785.1 of Haloarcula sp. CBA1122. Classification (NCBI taxonomy): domain Archaea; kingdom Methanobacteriati; phylum Methanobacteriota; class Halobacteria; order Halobacteriales; family Haloarculaceae; genus Haloarcula; species Haloarcula sp. CBA1122. The sequence goes on along the minus strand of NZ_WPCB01000041.1, from coordinate 6,742 downwards.
GCAGTTGGGTCCCACGACACGGAGCCACCGGCCACCAGAGACAGCGAGCAGTCAGCAGTGTCGCCTGTCCAGACTACAGCCTCAGCGGTCCAGAATGACGAGACAGGCACACCGGAAACCTTCAGTTACAATCCCAGACCCGAGGACAGCGAGTCCGAAGACTCCCAGTCCGGCCTCTTTTTAGGTCCGCTCATAACGATAGGTGGGGCACTTATGTACCGGTATGCGTACGGCATCACGAAGTTCAACGAACAACTGGACGCCATCGGGAGTACAACCCGTTCCAGTGAGGTCGAACCCGCCGACTGGAACGTCATGCTCACGAAACTGGTGGGTGCGGTCGGGAGTGGCTTCGGCCTCATCTGGTTCCTTTCCACCGTATTGAGCCTCTGACCGGCCACAGACCGCCATGTAACGGGCAGTCTGTCACACGCTGATGGACGGGATTCGGTACCGGGCAGTCCAGACGCCGAAGTTTTAAACAGGCAGACCCTCCTACAGAGAGGTATACTTATGCAACACGTGAAGATTCCGCAGGACCGTATCGGTGTGTTGATCGGCGAGGGAGGTGAGACCATGCGCGAAATCGAGGAGCGCGCAGAGGTCCGGCTGGATATCGATTCCGAGGACGGCACGGTGAAAGTCGAGTCCGTCGGCGACCCCGTGACGGCGCTGAAAGGCCCCGACATCGTGAAGGCCATCGGCCGCGGGTTCGCGCCCGACGACGCGCTGGCGCTGCTCGAAGACGACATGATGATGTTCGAACTCATCGATATCGAGGCCGCCTCCCGCAACAAGAACGACTTCCGCCGCCAGAAGGGCCGTCTCATCGGTGAGGGCGGCCGGACGCGGGAACTCATGCAGGAACTCTCCGGCGCGGCCGTGGTCATTTACGGCTCGACGCTGGGCATCATCGGCGGCCCGGAGCAGGTCGACGCCGTCCGGGAGGCCGCCGAGATGATTCTGGACGGTGCACCGCATGGCTCCGTCTACTCGTTCCTCGAACGCAAGCACAACGAGATGAAACACAAAGGCCTCGAATACCACCAGTTCACCGGATAAGTCCGGCACCGGAGCTGTTTGTCTGGCGGTTGCGAGCCACGGCACCAGTATGAATGCACGCCGTCACTGCTGAATCCCGTCAGCCGCGCACCACACCGTTTTCCCGGGACACGCTCTACGAGACGGTATGCCGACTATCGCCGATACCCATATCGTCAACCGTGAGCGCGTCCAGCCGACCCACGCTAACAACTACAACAGTGCCCACGGGGGCATCGTGATGAAGTGGATGGACGAAATCGGGGCGATGTCGGCCATGCGGGCCGCCAGAGAGTCCTGCGTGACCGCGCAGATGTCTCGCGTCGACTTCGAGCGCCCGATACCCATCGGTGACACCGCGCTCATCGAGTCATACGCCTACGCGACGGGCCGAACCAGCGTCCGGGTTCGCATCGAAGTCGCCCGCGAGGACCCCCACACGGGCGAAACGGAGGAGACGACGAGCGCCTACGCCACCTTCGTCGCCGTCGACGACGGCACGCCCACGCCTGTGCCCGAACTGACGGCCGAAAGCGAGGCATGCAAGCGACTACGGGAAACGGCGCTCGCAGAAGAACCGCAGCGGTAGCCGACAGGAACTGCCACTAGAGGGCGGTGTTAGCGGGATGGCTTCCGTGCGCCAGGCTCAATGTGACGGGCTCCGCGGCGTGTCGAAGTAATTGAGCATATCCAGCACCGCGCCCAGTATGAAGCTGATAACGGCGATGACCAGAACGAGCCCCGTAAGCAGTGTCGAAATCGGGGGGTCAGCATGAACTGGAACGCGGCGATGAAGACGCAGGTGACCATTCCAACGACCAGCAGGAACGAGCCTGCGCTGGGGTCCTCACCGGTGAGAAACTCGAGCCCGGCGAGGAAGCCGGATGTCTGTGGCGAGTCCTCGGTGACATCTTCAGTCATTGCTCGGCCTCGGGCTGTGCCGTTTCCGCGGCCCGTTGAATGATCTGCACGAGGTGTGACACCCAGAGCCCGCCGGTGAATCCGAACAGCGCGGAGACGACGACGGCCTTCGTGAGGGTGCCAAGCGGGGCGGCCGCCGCTAACAGGCAGAGTCCTCCGAAGAGGAGCATCAGTCCGTACTGGATTCGGGTGTCAAGGTCAAGGCGTGTGATGGTCTGGGCGAGGGTTGAGCGCATGTGTCGATGGTGGTGGCTGGTCGGACGGCTGGTTGTAACTCGATACCACGGCGGAATCCGGCATCAGTTCCTGTTCAGTCAGCGCCCTCTCGGAGAAGCCGTTTGATTTCGCCGAGTCTGAGATACGCGGCGAGTCCGAGGATGGTCGCAGGCCAGAGACCGATGAACTGACCCCGCTGTTTGTCGCCGCGGACGTAGTAGAAGTACAGCGCCAGGGCAACGGACGCGACGGACGCCAGCGCGGCGGGCCCCATGGCGCGGCCGTTCTCGGCTTGCGATACCGCCTCTGCCGTCTCGTCGTGTGTGGTACTCACATGCAATGTTGGGCCTACAGCGGTATATCCCTTTGCAAGCAGTCAGCAGAACTGAAGGTTTCGGGATTCCACGCTTCGGTACAATTTCGGGCTTGCAACTGCCACTATTGCCTCACCTGATCACGGAGTCCGTCGCTCTGGACAGTTAATTCGTTGTAGAAAGCCTCTGCCGGAATGTGAACCGGAGCAGGACGGTCGCCCTCACGCTGGTCGGCGCTGCGACTGGCAGGGATTCAAATTCCGGATCCGGCGTTTCACGCGCTCCGGACCCATCGCTGGCGCTCTGGGTCAGTCGCTTGGAAAAAGCCTAGGCCGGAATTTGAATCCGGGGTCTCGTCCTTACCAAGGACGCGCTTTACCGCTAAGCTACCCAGGCACTCAGGGTGCGTACACCCCGCTTTTCCGCCTTCTGCACTCGATTCTATTACACAGCCGTATAAGAATGTGATGAAAGCCACCGGGCGTGCCGTACCGTGACGTGCTAATTCACAAAAGGAGGATGTGTTTGTGACCCCCTCGATGCGGATTATCTATTGATTACCAGCACCAGAGTTACTTACTGAAACAGCGTAAGACTCAGCTATGAATCTCAACATATTCACTGCAAGAGGAATTGCATCGTCAGCGGAAACATCTACAATTGAATCATACAAAGATGAGATGGAGGAGTATCGGAAGCAAAATTACACATATATTCCGATGCCGGACGACGGACAATATTATGATTTATCTTGTAACGAACTCCGAGAAATAGAGCGAGAACAGTACCTACATCCTGATACGCCGATGCTCGATGCCTTCTCAAAATTACAAGAGTATCCTTTCTTACTGTTTGATAAGTTTAGGAGCTTTAATTCGGAGGATGGCGAATACGTCCCTGAAGGAATTACTGAATTCAATCTTCCTGATGGGTCATTTAGAGCCGATGAGATTGCTAACAATCCAGATGATTTCCGAGAGCGATACGATGACGAGACTTACATAAATCTTGTAGATTCGGTTGAGAGTATGGCCTCCGAAAGATATTCTATACTAACTCTTGCAGATGCGAACAAGCGTCGAGCAAGAGAGTTATTTTACAGGGTTCTCTCAGAGTTTGAAGTTCAGTTGGCTTACTTGGTTGAACAGGAATACCCCGATTCTGAATCGCTATTTACTGAAGCAAAACCAGAAGCGATTGGTCGGTGGCAAAAGTCCAAAATTGACGAATTAGTCGTACATATTTCCGAGCATATGTATCTATCAAGCCTATTGAAAGTTGTCGGTAAATCAGATAACCTCCGTGAAAGCATGGGATATTCATCCCGAAATCAGTTTGACAATGACTTGGGTGGGTTGGTTGACCTCCGAAATCGGATTATGCACCCTACGCAGACTCTTGTTCACGATGCTGAGGATTTGGAAAAAGAAATCAACCGTGTCACTCGTACTGTCGAAGCATTAGACAATCTGGACGCAAAAGAGATACAACCAAAATTTCCGAGGTCTGTTGACCAGTAGCGATTAGTTCGTCACCATATCTGTTCCACCGCCGACGACCGCGTTTCCGAGTCCGAGTGGAGATACTTCATCGTCGTCGTCACGCTCTTGTGACGAAGTTGCTCCTTCGCGTGGTGCGGCCCGACGTGGTTCGCCCAATGAGTCGCCACGCCGTGCCGGATTGAGTACCACGTCACGTCCTTGTTCTTCGGAATCGAGACGTTCCCCTCCTCGATGAGTCGGCGCAGGAGGTAATTACACGACTTCGAGCTGTACCGCGTGCCCTTCTTCGTGAGCCACAGCTCGTCGCGGTCTTGGTACTTTTCGTAGGTCGAACGCTCATCGAGCCAGCGATTCAGAACGTTTACCGTCCGGTTCTTGAGGGTACAGTTCCAGTACGCCTCGTTCTTGGTGGATTCCTCTTTTGGAATGTTCAGCTCGTGGGATTCCAGATTTACCCAATCCACCGACGCCCGCCCCACCTCGATGGGTCGAAGCCCGGTATCGAGAGTGACTGCGATAAGCGACGGGACTTTCCACGAGTTCGCCTCTTTGAACTCCTCGGGGCCGATGTTCTCCTTCGGGACTCCCTCAAGCCGGGCGAGGTAGGTCTTGATGCGGTCGCGTTCTTCGGGAGTTACTGAGTGGTAGCTCTTGACCGACCCGTATTCGAGCGCGGCGCTGTATAGCTGTTTGAACGCCCCTCGATGTAGGTAATCACGCTCCTCGCCGTTCGCTTGGCTGAGGTCGAGGTCGGGTTCCCACTCCCAATCTGTCCCATGCGTGTGGTTGTGGTACTTGAAGTACCGTTTGATGACCTTGAGGTGGTGGAGGACGCTGGAATCAATCATCGAGTCGGACATATTCAGGAGGCGGATGAATCGGTCTGCCTCTGCCGGAGTGAGTTCCGTCGTGTACCGCTCCTCGTAGTCCCACAGCCAGCGGAAGACCGTCTCCAGCTTGTAGTGGGTGGACTTCAGCGTGGTATCGGCCAGTCCCTCGCCCTTCTCGGGGTTCTTTCCGTAGGTAGCGAGCCACGTCAGCACCTCCTGTTTGAAGTCGCGGTAATCTTCCGCGACGTTGACGCCGAACTTCTCCAAGTCCTCCTTCGTCCGTTTGCTCACGAGAGGGAACGGAAACTCGATGGGTTCAGGCGCTGGAAGGATGCCCGCATCCTCACCAACTTCCGAGGGAAGATTATCGAGGGGGTCGCCTTGGTAAGTCATTCGAGCCTCTGAGCAAAGGAACAACACTCCCCTCGTGTTACACTCGGGGTCGTTGCACTCTGTTCCTGAGTTACACTCGAAATCGCAATACTGCGGTCTGTTCGTTGCTTAGCGTTTTCGACCATTTGCTCACACCTTGTCTCTCTTTCAGAGAAGACGCAAAATGGGGTGTGAGGGCCTGAGTCCCCCGAAAGGGAACCGCGCGTCCCTAATATCTACGAAGTCCTTACCAAGGACGCGCTTTACCGCTAAGCTACCCAGGCACGCATCAATGTGTATCCGGCAATTGTCTAAAGTCGTTTCGATTCAGGGCCGGTGTGTCGATTAGTATCAGTGGTCGGCGGCGGCCTCGGTCCCGTCGCCGGATGGCTGTTCGGCCCCCGCGCGGGCCCGGAGCGCGTCGGCGACCTCCTCACCGAGCAATTTGGCGTTCGACGGGAGGCCGTCGACGGCCAGTTCAGTCGCGTACTCGCGGAGCGTCGGTGTGGGTCGGATGCCGGCGGCGGTGACGCCGGCGACCACGGCGAGTTCCAGAATGTCAGTTTCGAGCGCGGCGTCGAGACTGTCGTCGTTGGTCGTCTGACGGACTGTCTGGTCGTGGCCGAACGAACGGACGACGGAGACGGCGGCGTCGGCGGCCTCGGTCCTGGCGAGCAGGTAGAAGCCACGCGAGACGAGGATGTCCGCGATGAGGATATCCAGGTCGGCCGCGTCGCGGTCGCCGTTGACCCAAGGGTCGTCGTGGGCCAGTTGACGAGTGAGCGAGAGCCCCTCGTAGATGAGTTGGACGCCGGCGGCTCGGTCAGCGACGCCGTCGGCCAGATCGACCGGTGGGTCGCTGGTTGCGCCCGCGCTGACGAGCGCCAGGACGCCGGGCGCAAGCGACGCGTCGTCCAGGCGAGCGGCGATCCGCTCGTGAAGCCGGTCAGGCTCGACATCGTCGACTGCCGCCAACGCCGCTCGGCGAACTGCCGCCACTTCCTCCATTATGAGGGTCTAGCGACGGGAAGGGCAAAGACCTTTGGAAACCGCAGAGTCACAGCAGGCATGGTACAGACCACGAGCGGCGATGGTATCCGGACCCTGACGCTCGACCGGCCCGACCAGCGCAACGCGCTCACCAGCACGGCGCTACGTGACCTCGAAACAGCAGTCGAGTCAGCGACCGAGCCAGTGCTGTATCTCCACGGCGCTGGCGAGGCGTTCTGCGCCGGCGCGGACCTCGACGAGGTCAAGGCCCTCGATTCGGAGAGCGCCGAGGCGTTCGCGGCGCTGGGTCAGCGGGTCGCTCGGACGCTCGAATCCTACGACGGGGCCGTCGTCGCCGGTATCGACGGCGCGGCGCGGGGCGGCGGCGTCGAACTGGCGCTGGCCTGCGATATCCGGGTGGCGACGCCCGGCGGGACCTTCGCGGAAACGGGGGTCAAACTCGGCCTGTTCGGGGCCTGGGGCGGGACAGCGCGGCTCCCCGACATCGTCGGGACCGGCGATGCGCTCGACATCGCGCTCTCTGGCCGAACGCTTG
>NZ_WPCB01000062.1:0-15555 GCF_009741785.1 Haloarcula sp. CBA1122 | reverse complement strand
GTCGCCAGCGCGTACTGGGCGGCGATGTCGAGGTCCGGGTGGCGTCGGGGCTGCGGCTATCGCGGCCGTCGAGGCGAGCGCGACGAGGATCGCCCCTGCCGTTCGCCGCGGTCGCGTTCGGCCCGACCAGGTCATGGCCGACCCCGCTGGCCAGCCGCCGCGTCTCGGCGTCCGTGGAATATCCGTTCAGTCATGGTTAGAAGTTCGAAACCAGTACGCGCACCTGTTCGTTGGTCAGTTCCGAACGGTACAGTTCGAACAACACTTCGAGTCGTTGCTCCGAGAGACTCCGGTTGTTGTTCTCCAGCATCGAGATGTGAGCCTGCATGATGTCGTCGATTTCCACTTCGACCTCCCGCTGGCCGAACCCCGCCGCAACGCGGAGGAGACGCCACGCTGTCGGCGAGATGTCGTGGATGTCGATGTTGTCATCCTCGCTCACCTCCATCTGCTACTATTCCCCACCATCAGACGAATGAACATAACTGTTCGTTTCAGCGCGTCAGTCGAACGTCGAGCACGACGTTGTGTTCCTTCGGGGCATACGACCGGACGGTGTGGCGCGTTTCGACCGTCACGTCGTAGGCCGGCTCCACAGCCGCCCGAATCGCTCGCTCGCCGGGCCCGAACAGGTCGTCCTCGTGCTGGATATCGTAGTAGTGAAAGACACAGTCGTCAGCCGCCAGGCGGACGGCGGTCTCCAGAAACTCGTCGGCGCTATGGGGCAGATTCATCACGACGCGGTCGGCCCAGTCCTCGTACTCTCCGGCGACCTCTCGTACGTCGCCACAGATGCCCGTCACGCGGTCGGCGACGCCGTTGCGCTGTGCGTTCGCCCGGAGGTACTCGATTGCCGTCTCGTTGATGTCTGTTCCGACGCAGGTCGCGCCGCGTTTGGCGAACGGAATCGCGAACGGGCCGACGCCCGCGAACATGTCGAAGGCCTGCTCGCCCTCGCTGACCTGTTCGGTGACACGATGGCGCTCTGTCGCCAGCCGTGGCGAGAAGTACACCTCGGCGAGGTCGAGGTCGAACGTGCAGCCGTACTCTCGGTGGGTGACTTCCGTCCCCTCACCAGCGAGTACGTCCCAGTCCCGGACCCGCTGTTCGCCTTTGATCTTCGACGCGCGGTTCAACACCGCTCGCACGGGCAGGTCTGAATCCATAATCGCGTCGGCAATCGCCCGCGCCCGGTCGGCGTCGTCCTCGTCGACAATCGCGACGTCGCCGATGCGCTCGTAGCTCGGGTCGAAGTCGAGTCCGTCGGCCGGCATCGTCTGGCCTTCGCGGACCGGCGGGTCTGCCTCCACGACGACGAAGTCCGACGGCACTGCTTCGGGGTCGGTGACGGGAACGTATAGCTGCCCGTCGACGACCGTGATGTCGTAGCCGTCGTCGACGAGGTTTGCCTCGGCGAGGCGCTGGCGCGTCTCTTCGCCGGCCTCGCGGGAAACGCGAACGCAGGGAACGCCCATACTCACACTCTCCGACCGCGGGCGGTAAGCCTGACGCTTCGCGCCCTTTATGCCCGACGGCGACCCACTCCGGATATGCTCACATTCGTCGGGCTGGGCCTCTACGACGAGCGCTCGGTCACGGTCGCCGGCCGCGACGCCATCCGAGACGCCGACCGGGTGTTCGCGGAGTTCTACACGAGTCGGCTGGTTGGTACCGACCTCGAAACGCTAGAGGACGTACTGGAGACGAGTATCGAAGTCAGGGACCGCGCCGGCATCGAGCAGGACCCCGAACCGATTCTCGAAGCCGCCGAGAGCGAAGATGTCGTCTTCTGTACTGCCGGGGATACGATGGTCTCGACGACACACACCGACCTCCGGCTCCGCGCTGCTGACCGCGGTATCGAAACCCGAATCGTCCACGGAACGACAGCCCAGACGGCCGCCGGCTCACTGACTGGCTTACAGAACTACCGCTTCGGGAAGGCGACGACCCTCCCGTTCGAGGACGCTCACGGCGGTGACGGCGTCCCGGATAGCGTCGTCGCCACCATCGAGGACAACCGGGAGCGGGACCTGCACACGCTAGTCTATCTCGACATCAAGGTCGACGACCCCCACTGGGACGAGAGTGACGACACGTACATGACTGCCAGCAAGGCCGCCGCCATGCTATCCGAGCCGTTCCCCGACACGCTCGGCGTCGTCGTGGCCAGAGCCGGTAGCCCGGACCCGCTGGTGGCCGCCGATACGCTCGACGCTCTCGCCGCACAGTCATTCGGCGAGCCGCTACATCTGCTCGTCATTCCCGGTTCGCTCCACCCGCTCGAAGCTGACGCACTGGAATCGATTGCTGGAGCAGAATTAGAATAACGGCCGTTCCTCCCGACGCAGTTCAGTCGTCACCAGGCGTTGCAGGACCCGACTCCGACTGGTTCTTTTCGAACGCCGTTCCGAGGTCGTACTCCGTGCCAGTCACCAGGAAGAGGAGGTCCTCGACGATGACCGTGAGTTCCGGTAGCTCCCGCATCAGCACCCACGTCAGCCCGACGAGAACGATGACGGAGCCGAACTGCGCCAGAATCCGGTCGACGATGTAGTAGGACACCAGCTGTGCGTCGCTGAGGCCGAACAGCGCCATGACCGTTCCCGGGAAGAACTGCGCCTTCTGCAGGCCAAAAGCCAGCGCGATTCCGAGGTTCCGAATCAGATTCAGTACGTAGATGATGCTGACAGCCGCGACCAGCACGCGGAGCTTCCGCCGCCACGGCGCCTTGACCGCCAGTATTCCGCCGGCGAAGATAGATATACTCCCGATACCCGTACAGGCCAGAATGATGGTGTACGTTATCGGCCGCTCGTTCCCGCCGAACCAGAACGTGTTTTCGTAGGGGTACTGCTTCGAGGCGATATCGATGCCGTTGTGCGAGAGCCCGTCGACTACCACCGGGTCGTAGCCCAGGACGGTCATGAGGAAGGAGACCTGCCCGGTGACGATCTCGATGATGGTCTGGCGGAGCGGCCCGATGGTGAGAAACGGTACGTAGATGACGCCCATGAGGCCGATTGCCCGGGTCAACACCAGCAGCGACTCGCGGCCGTTCCAGAGCAGATAGCCGGTGTACAGCGACAGGGGGACGGCGATGACGCTCCCCAAGCCCTCGACGACGCTCTTCTGTATCAGAATGAAATGCGGGGCCAAGACGAGCCAGTATGCTGCGAACAAAGCCCAGCCGACTGTTCCGACGGGACGGGCCAGTCGCTCGTCGTACTGGGCGACAGCCACGCTTCCCAGAAACGCCGCGAGAACGAGCCACATCAGCGGTTCCGAGACTGTGACCGGGTCGAACGACAGTCCAGCGATGTCGACGCCTGCCTGCAGGACTGTCTCACTCATTGCTCGTACGTTGGCCAAACCGGCGTATATGTTTTGTCGTTGCGCTACTGTGCGGTGTCGTCGTCAGACCGACCTATCGACAGTGCCGCCGCTACCCACGTAGCGCGCGAAAGAAAGAACGGTGTTCAGAGACCGGAGCTGTTCCGGTTAGTTGTCGCGTCGGACAGCGAGGAGCGCAGCGGCGACGAGTGCGATGAGCGCGATGGCTGCCGTGAAGCCGGGACCTTCCGCGGCGGTGGTCTCGGATTCATCGGTTGCCGGCTCATCGGTTGCCGGTGCGTCAGTTTCCTCTTCGGTTTCGGCTTCCGTTTCGGTTTCCGTTTCGGTTTCCGTGTCCGGTGCTTCAGTCTGCTCTTCCTCGACGATGGTCACGTTCGCACTGTCCGTCACGGCAGAGCCGTTCTGGGTGTACGGATCGTCATCGCCGGGGAAGTCGTACGCTTCGTTGCCGTTGGTGTCCTGGTGCGGCATCGCGACCGCAGTGAAGTCCTCGTCCATCGGCTCGTCGAGCGTAACCGTGATGTCCTCGTGGCTGCCTGCCCCGAGGTACTCGGAGTTCCCGACGACGTCGCCGGATGCGTTACCGGCGTGGATTGCGATGAAGCCACCCTCGGACAGCTGTGCGCTGTCGACGACGACTTCGCTACCGTCGGATTCCTGCTCGCTGATGCTCACAGTAGCCGTGTCGGCTTCGACGATACGGCCATCTTCCTCGTCGCTGAAGTCAGAGTCACCGTCGACGTCCAGCGTCTGGACGGTGAAGTTCGTTCCAGCGGAGTAGTCGCTGAAGTCGGCCGTGGCGGTGTACGTACCGTCAGCGGCGACATCAGTTTCGGGGCGGAGGACGAACGGGTTCGCGTCACTCTCGGACTCCATCTCGACTTCGAGCTCGGAGCCAGGTGCGACGTTCGTCTCACCGGTCACTTCCTGACCAGTGGCGGCCGAGACCGTAACGACGCCGCTGTCGTCAAGGTCCAGTGTGGCGTCGCGCTCGGACGTGGTGTAGATCGCGCTGTCGCTGTTCCGGTCGTCGGTCAGCGGACCTTCTCGGACGGAGAAGGTAGCGTTGAGGCGCGTGTCTTCTTCTTTGACAATCGTCTTGCCGTTTTCGAACACAACATCGCTCGTGTCAACAGCGACGAAGTAGGTGTTGTTGTCCGGGTCGTCGACAACAGTTACCGCGTCACTGCTGTTCGAGAAGTCAATCGGGTTCGCGTCAGCGTTTGCACCGACGTCGGTCCGGTTGACGTAGAGTCGAAGACCGGACGTCGTCGCGTCACTGTCGTTGATGCGGTATGGCGTGGTATCGGTCGCTGCGAGGAACGCCTCAGTAACATCAGAGGCACTTCCGTCTTCCTGCTCGTATTCGAGCGCACCCTCGATACCGGATGCCTGAATTTCGTGGACGACAACGTCCTCAGCTGCGACGTCGTCGGACTGCGTGAGGTTCTCACCGATGCGGTCGTAGATGTCGACATCATCGTCGTCGATATCTGCATCGCTCGGTGCAGCCCACGTCTGGATATTTTCAACGGAGTTCTCGTTGAGTCGGAGCGTTCCAACCGTGTCGGGGCTGGTGACATCCGGGGAGGTCCCGGCGGTCACGTTCATCGAGTAGGAGCCTGCTTCGAGCGTGTCTCCACTCAGGCTACCTCGGGTGTAGTCGCCACCCTCCTTGATGTTGTCAATGTCGTCGTCACCAGGCACGCTGAGAACCGTACTATCGCTGTAGTTTCCAGCGGTGTAGCTGTTGAACTGAACGGTAACTTCGCCGTCACCGTTGTCGTCCTCAAGCTGGCCCTGGATGTAGTAGTTGTCGTCGTTCTCGTCGCCGATGTTGATGACGGCGTCCTCGGTGTTGTCAACCTGCACCGTGATGTTGACAACGTCGCCAATGTTGTCCTGAACGGTCGAGCTTTCGAAGCTTGCCTCACCGTCGTCGGACTCGGAGACGTTGATCTGGTCGGATTCGGCGGAGACGCCGGTCTGGTTGTCCGTCACTTTGACGTAGTACGGACTGTCGTCGGCGCTCTGGTTACCGAAGTCGAACACGACGTTCTCGTTACCCTTCAGGCTCTTGACCTGCGTGGCAACCTTGTCGTCGTCCTCGTTGAACAGCGTTGCGTTGGCCGGCTCGCCACCACGCGTGGTCGAGACGTTGACCGCAAGCGTGTCCTTGTCGTCGATGTTGGCACCGTCGCCGACATCGTCGTCAATGTTCACATTGAGATCGAGATTGCTGATGGTGATGTTTTCGTCCGCGTCACCAGCGACGGAGACCTCGTATTCTTCACCAGTGTCGAGGTTTTCCGTTTCGTAGGTGTAGACTTTGCTGTTGGCTGTGTAAGTGTCCTGCGTGACGACAGCGCCGTTCGAGTCCTCGACCACAATCTTCGTGCTCGAGGTAGCATCGTCATTGTCTGTGTCGCCGTCGGCTCGGATAGCCAGGACTTCACCGCGGAAGGCGTTAGTGTCGCCCGAGCTATCGTCGGCCACAATCGTCTGGGACGTCACGTCGATGTCCTCAGCGACGACCGTGTTGTCACCGCCGGTGAGACCTGAAACCTTGACGGTCAGGTTCCGGTTCGGCTGAACGTCCTGGTCCAGACTGAACTGGAGGCGTCCAGTTGTCCCGTCGTCAGTCGTGTCGACTGACGAGACACCGTAGTTGCTCGGGTTCTTGTTGCCATCGACGTAGATGTCGATGTCAGTGTCACTGACTGGGCTACCGGTTGAACCATTGAGTGCCAATTCGACTGTCCCGCTATCGTATTCTGCTGCCTGTTCGACGCTGACGTTCGCGGCGGCGGCTGCGCCACCGGAGAACGCGATGGTCCCGGCGAATACCGAGAAGACCATCAGCGCCGTCAGGAACAGGCTTCTGATTTTTTCGTTTGTATCTGTCATAGTTTGTGTTGCTATCGGGCGACCCCAGCAGTTTTCCACCTGGTCGGAACGCGGTCACCGCGACCGCGCATAGACCGAACCGGCGTACTCACTTCTGGCGTCATGGGTAGGGGTATCGGTACATTACCCGAAGTGCGGTAAATGCTTTATGGATAAAGGTTACATCCAAATTACACATTGCTGTCAGGTAATAATTATTTTGAAATGGTATGTACTCTTATTCTGGATATTTATTTGACTCTTTCCTGGGACCAGATCTGAGAAACACGCCTCCCGATTCGACCGGCGGTTGTTCCATCACTCGACTACGGACGGGTCCCAAACCGTTACCGAAACCACCCTCGCAGTGGCGGACATCGAGGAGGTGTCCGGCAGGCGCTGGGTTACTGCCGCGTTGGGCCAGCGTTCGACTGTGATCCAGTCACGACTGCCGATGGGCAGTTAGCCGTTCAGAAGCGGACGGAATCGTGTCTGAGTAAACAACGAGTCCCGAGTCGGTCTGCAGTCTGTTTGCACTCTTCACGTACGCGCACGAAAGAAAGAACGGTGTTCAGGGACCGGAGTGGTTCCGGTTAGTTGTCGCGTCGGACAGCGAGGAGCGCAGCAGCGACGAGCGCGATGAGCGCGATGGCTGCCGTGAAGCCGGGACCTTCCGCTTCGGTGGCGGTTCCAGTGTCCGGCGTGTCCTCAGGCGTGTCCGCAGGCGTGTCTTCGGGCGTGTCCTCAGGCGTGTCTTCGGGCGTGTCCTCAGGCGTGTCCTCAGGCGTGTCCTCAGGCTCCTCGGCGGAGACAGTCACGTTCGCACTGTCCGTCACGGCGGAGCCGTTCTGGGTGTACGGACCGTCATCGCCAGGGAAGTCGTACTCTTCGTTGCCGTTGGTGTCCTGGTGCGGCATCGCGACCGCAGTGAAGTTCTCGTCCATCGGCTCGTCGAGCGTGATCGTGAGGTCATTGTACGTACCTGCTTCGAGGTACTCGGAGTTGCCGACGACGTCACCGGATGCGTCACCGGCGTGGATAGCGATGAAGCCGCCACTGGACAGCTGTGCGCTGTCGACGACGACTTCGCTACCGTCGGACTCCTGATCGCTGATACTCACGGTGGCCGTATCGGCTTCGACGATGCGGCCGTCTTCCTCGTCGCTGAAGTCGGAGTCACCGTCGACGTCCAGCGTCTGGACGGTGAAGTTCGTTCCAGCGGAGTAGTCGCTGAAGTCTTCCGTAGCGACGTACGTGCCGTTCGGACCAACAGTTGCTTCCGGTCGTTCGACGAATGGGTTCGCCTCACTCTCGGATTCCATTTCGACTTCGAGCTCGGAGCCGGGGGCGACGTTCGTATCGCCGCTCACTGTCTGTCCGGCGGCGGCGCCAACGGTGACAAAGCCGTCGTCGTCAAGATTCAGCTCCGCGTTCCGCTCAGACGTGGTGTAGAGCTCGCTTTCGCTCGAAGAGTCGTCAGTCAGCGGACCTTCTTGCACGGAGAAGGTGGCGTTGATTTCCGTGTCCTCTTCCTCAGTGATCGTGTTACCGGACTCGAACTCGACGTCCTCGGTGTCGAGGGCGACGAAGTAGGTGTTGTTGTCCGGGTCGTCGACGACGGTCACTGCGCTACTGCTGTTGGCGAAGTTAATCGGATCTGCGTCAGCGTTTGCACCGACGTCGGTCCGGTTGACGTAGAGCTGGAGGCCGGAGGCGCTCGTGTCGTCGTTGATACGGTCCGGCGTGGTGTCGGCAGCTGCGATGAACGCATCAGTCACGTCGAAGACCCGTTGTCTTCCTGCTCGTATTCGAGCGCACCCTCGATACCGGATGCCTGGATTTCGTGGACGACGACATCTTCGACTGCGACGTCGTCGGACTGCGTGAGGTTCTCACCGATGCGGTCGTAGATGTCGATATCCTCGTCGTCGATATCTGCGTCGCTCGGTGCAACCCAGGTCTGCATACTCTCGACGGAATTCTCGTTGAGACGTAGCGTCCCAACCGTATCAGGACTGGTGACATCCGGGGAGGTCCCGGCGGTCACGTTTATCGAGTAGGATTGTGGTTCCAGTACATCTTCGTCCAAGCTGTTCCTACTATCGGTGAAGCTTCCCTTCTCTTCGACTTCATCGAGGTCGTCGTCACCGGGGACGGTAAGAACCGTGTTGTTGTTGTCGGTCCCAGCGGTGTAGCTGTTGAACTGAACGGTAACTTCGCCGTCACCGTTGTCGTCCTCGAGCTGACCCTGGATGACGTAGTTGTCGTCGTTCTGGCTGCCGACGTTGATGACGGCGTTCTCGGTGTTACCCATCTGGACGGTGATGTTGGTGACGTCACCGACTTCATCCTGTACGGTGGAAGTCTCGAAGCTGGCGTCACCCTCACCGGACTCGGAGACGTTGATCTGGTCGGATTCGGCGGAGACGCCGGTCTGGTTGTCCGTCACTTTGACGTAGTACGGACTGTCGTCGGCGCTCTGGTTACCGAAGTCGAACACGACGTTCTCGTTACCTTTCAGGCTCTTGATCTGCGTGGCAACCTTGTCGTCGTCCTCGTTGAACAGCGTTGCGTTGGCCGGCTCGCCACCACGCGTGGTCGAGACGTTGACCGCAAGCGTGTCCGTGTCGTCGATGTTGGCACCGTCGCCGACATCGTCGTCAATGTTCACATTGAGATCGAGATTGCTGATGGTGATGTTTTCGTCCGCAGTACCACCAACGGTGACCTCGTATTCTTCACCAGTGTCGAGGTTTTCCGTTTCGTAGGTGTAGACTTTGCTGTTGGCTGTGTAAGTGTCCTGCGTGACGACAGCGCCGTTCGAGTCCTCGACTACAATTTGAGTACTCGAGGTAGCATCGTCAGCGTCACCTTCGCCGCCGTCGGCTCGGATAGCCAGGACTTCACCGCGGAAGGCGTTAGTGTCGCCCGAGCTATCGTCGGCCACAATCGTCTGGGACGTCACGTCGATGTCCTCAGCGACGACCGTGTTGTCACCGCCGGTGAGACCTGAAACCTCGACGGTCAGGTTCCGGTTCGGCTGAACGTCCTGGTCCAGACTGAACTGGAGGCGTCCAGTCGTCCCGTCGTCAGTCCCGTCGACTGACGAGACACCGTAGTTGCTCGGGTTCTCGTTTCCGTCGATGTAGATGTCGATGTCTCCCGTCGTGACTGCGCTACCGGTTGAACCATTGAGTGCCAATTCGACTGTCCCGCTATCGTATTCTGCTGCCTGTTCGACGCTGACGTTCGCGGCGGCGGCTGCGCCACCGGAGAACGCGATGGTCCCGGCGAATACCGAGAAGACCATCAGCGCCGTCAGGAACAGGCTGCGAACCTTGTCTGAATTTCCTGTCATAGTTTGTGTTTGCTATCGGGCGACCCCAGCAGTTTTCCACCTGGTCGGAACGCGGCCACCGTGGCCACGCATAGACCGAACCGGCGTACTCACTTCTGGCGTCATGGGTAGGGGTACAGTCTAAACGATAGGTGTCTGTTGTATATGTTTTGTGGTTAGGAAATCTGATTGTCATGAATAGTCAAGCCCCAAAGACGCCATCTGAGGCGATTAGATGTGGTCCAAGCAGCTTGTAGGTCATAGCACAGGATCGGCATTCGGGCGTTTGACGGCCCAGAGCTACGTATCGGAGATGGTATCGCTGGCCTGAGACGCTAGGGCTTCACAGATCCTCACTGCTCGCTCAGGAACGACTCCGTAGACGAATCTCCTTCTGACAGCTACCGCGCGAGAATAGATTAGAACAGACGGTTAGTACCGACCAGTGCCGTCAGTTGGTCACGATTTCGATTTCGCGGGCGTCGGGGTCTTTGGTGAACGCGTAGCGGTCGTCACAGCTCTCGGGGTCGCGGTAATCCTCGGCGTGGCGACCCATCAGCGTCTCCCACGCGCTATGGAGGTCATCGGTTCGAACCGCGAGATGCCCCCAGGCATCGCCGAGTTCGTACGACCGGCCGTCGTAGTTGTAGGTGAGTTCGACCGACATCGCCTCTTCTGGGGCATCCTCGGGCTTGAGGAAGTACAGGGCGAAGTCGTCGAACTCCTCGCGGCGGAACAGGTCGTAGTCGAGCTTTCGGGTGTACCAGCCGATAGCCTGTTCGGCGTCTTCGACACGGATCATCGTGTGGTCCAGCGACCACTTCGCGCCGTGGTCCCGTTCGACGATCTCGATCTCGTGACCGTCGGGGTCCGTGACGAAGGCGTAGGAGCCGCCACAGGAGTCCGGGTCGCGGTAGTCCTCGACGCCGGCGTCCATCAGCTCGTCGTAGGCCTCGTACACGTCGTCACAGCGGACGGCGATGTGTCCCCACGCGTCACCCATCGTGTACGAGCGCCCGTCGTGGTTGTACGTGAGTTCGAGCAGGGCACCATCATCGTGGACGTCCTCCGGACCGAGGAAGACGTTCGTGAAGGTGTCGGCCTCCCAGCGGCCCTTCTCCTCGTAATCGAAATACGTCTGGTACCAGTCCAGCGACGCGTCCAGATCCTCGACGCGCATCATCGTATGATCGAGTGACCACATACACGGCACATGGTGCGAGCGAGCGAAAAGGCTACCGCCACAGGTGGTTCCGTCCGGATTCGATACCGCGGCTCACTCCGTCGCCGTGTCCGCTCGGATAGCCGGGAGGTAGTACCACCAGACCACGATAAGCAGGACAAGGGAGCCGACCGGGACAGCCACGTAGTTGAGCCGCCTGTTGAATCCCAGAAACACCGGAAACTGCGTCAGACCCGCACCTGCGAGTGCGAGGGCGGTCACCCGAACATCCTCACGCCAGACGACACCGGCAACGGCGCTGGCTAGAGCAAAGGCATACAGCAGGACGCCCGAACCCCACGATTCGATAAACTGCGGGAGTGCGCTGGTAAAGCGGATGAAGTAGCTGTAGACCGAGAGCAACTCCGGCGGGTTCGTGTTGAACAGGCCAAACGAGAAGACGAGCGTCAGTTCCTTTCCAATTAGCACCACTGTCCAGGGGACGAGGCCGGCAACAACGACGGCGATAAGACGGCGTCTGGGACCGCGGTCCATAGTTGGTAGCAGGGTTCCACACCAATGAACGCATCTACTCCGCTATGCGGTAGCGGTCCTCCACAGGATTGTTCTTCCGTGGGACCCTTTCTTTTCAGTTGTTCGCGTGCACGCGAGAACCGACGCGCGACAACCTAGCGGTTAGCGACGATCCGCAAGATATCTTCGTCAGCGAGTTCGTGGTCGCGCCCGACCTGCTGTTCGTCGTGCTTGGCGCTTGGACCGGTCACACGAGCGAATCGGAAGCGCTCGTCGAAGCTCCCGCCGAGTTTCTCGCAGGCGTCGTCGACGGTGTCGCCCTCGCGGAGTATCAGCGGTTCCTCGCGGTCGACACCGCGGCCCGGCTTGTCCATGTAGATCCGGATCAGGCCGAGTTCGTCCCAGATGCGTTCGGTGAGGCTATCGAGCCCTTTCTCTTCCTCGGCGCTGATGAAGATTGCTTCGTCGGGGTCGATGTCCCGCTCCCGGAGCTCGTCTTCGACTTTGGGGAGGTAGTCGGGCTCGATGAGGTCGGCCTTGTTGACAGCAACGAGGGAGGGCAGATAGACGCGGTTGTCCATCACGCCGTCGATGAGCTGGTCGATGTCGATCTGCTCGCCGATGGTGACGTCGGCGTTGACGTAGCCGTGCTCGCGCAGAACGGCTTTGACCGTCTCGTCGTCGAGTTCGACGCCGGAGGCAGTGTTGACCGAAATCCCGTCCTTGCCCTTCTTCCGGACGTTGACCCACGGCGGGTCCTGGTCGAGTCGGATCTTGTTCTTGTACAGTTCTTCGCTGAGTCGGTCGTACTGGTCGATCTCGAAGACGGAGATGAGGAAGACGATGAGGTCCGCAGTCCGGACGACGGACAGCACCTCCTTGCCGCCACCGCGACCACCAGCAGCCCCTTCGATGAGACCGGGAACGTCGAGAATCTGGATGTTCGCTCCCTTGTGCTTGAGCATCCCCGGGTACACGTCGAGTGTGGTGAATTCGTAGGCTCCAGTTTCGGATTCGGCGTTAGTGAGGGCGTTTAGCAGCGTCGACTTCCCGACGCTGGGGAACCCGACGAGCGCGACGGTCGCGTCGCCGTGTTTCTCGACGCCGTAGCCACCGCCGCCGCCTGAAGAGGCCTGCTGTTCGAGCTTTTCCTTTTTCTCCGCGAGCTTGGACTTCAGCCGACCGATATGGGCCTCTGTAGACTTGTTGTAGGGAGTGCTGGCGATTTCGTCCTCGAGTTCCTGAATCTCCTCTTCGAGCCCCATTAAGTGTATGTCGGCCCCTCACACCGAATAAGGCTTTCCTCCCTCGACGACGCCACCCCATCGGCCCGGGTCGACGCAGTTGTCCTGCCGTTCAGAATGGTCAAACGACCCTCATGTAATTCGACACACCTATAGGGTATCCACCGTCATGTGTCGATAATGGGAGCGGCGAGTCGGTTCCGCGACAGCACGCAGATACTGCTGCCAGTCGGTGCGCTCGACGGAATTCGCGAGGAGTTGGAACAGCAGTTCACTGTGAGTGTTCATCAGGACGGTGAACAGATTCGGATAATCGGCTCCCCAGTCGAAATCAAGGACGCGAGCGACTTCCTCGCGCGGCACGGCGTGACGTTCGCCTGAACTGACTGGGATTCTATTCTTTGCCGCGCTGACCTCTTGTTTGTTGGTTCCAAACGGTGAGCGTTCGTGCGTGTGGAGGCCTCACGCAGCGATCCGTGAAACGCAATCCTTTAAACTGCTGCGAGGATTCCACTATGTATGGCTGGAACTATCGAAGTCCTCGTTCCCGGTGGGGAGGCCAACCCTGGCCCGCCACTCGGTCCGGAACTCGGCCCGACACCGGTGGACGTGCAGGCAGTCGTACAGGAAATCAACGACCAGACGGCAGCGTTCGACGGCACCGAAGTCCCCGTCACCGTCGAGTACGACGACGACGGTTCTTTCGAGATCGAAGTCGGTGTCCCGCCGACGGCCGAACTCATCAAGGACGAGGCCGGCTTCGAGACCGGCAGCGGCGAACCGCAAGAGGACTTCGTCGCTGACCTCTCCGTCGACCAGGTCAAACAGATCGCCGAGCAGAAGCATCCCGACCTGCTCTCCTACGACCTCACGAACGCCGCGAAGGAAGTCGTCGGGACGTGTACCTCCCTCGGTGTCACCATCGAAGGCGAAAACCCACGCGAATTCAAGGAACGCATCGACGCGGGCGAGTACGACGACGTGTTCGCGGCCGAAGCACAGGCGTAAGTCGGACCGCTGTGCGACTGGCGTGTGTTTTCCCTTGCTTTTGACGCTGTTGAGCCACTGCACAGTCGATGGGACCCCCGTCACCGACTGGTCCCTGAGAACCGGAAACACGCCCGTCAGCGGCCCTTGGGCTGGTTCGACGGGTTTAAGTGTCGCATTGGCGTCTACCCGCACGAGACAGGCATCCGCCTGTTTCACTGACCCGTAGAAGCCGATTGGCGTACTACGGAGGTGAACAATGGCAGATCAGGAAATAGAGAACGCAGTCTCGCGCGCACTCGAGGACGCACCTGAGCGGAATTTCCGCGAAACGGTCGACCTCGCTGTGAACCTGCGCGACTTAGATCTTAACGACCCGTCGAACCGCGTCGACGAGTCCGTCGTGCTTCCTGCTGGCACCGGCCAGGAGACCACTATTGTGGTCTTCGCCGAGGGCGAAACCGCCCTCCGTGCCGAGGAAGTCGCAGACGACGTACTCGACGAGGACGAACTCGAGGAACTGGGTGGCGATGACGACGCCGCCAAGGACCTCGCCGATGACACTGACTTCTTCATCGCAGAGAAGGGCATGATGCAGGACATCGGTCGCTACCTCGGGACCGTCCTCGGTCCGCGTGGGAAGATGCCGGAACCGCTCGACCCCGACGACGACGTCGTCGAGGTCATCGAACGCATGAAAAACACCGTGCAGCTCCGCAGCGGGGAACGGCGAACGTTCCACACGCGGGTCGGCGCGGAGGACATGTCCGCCGAGGATATCTCGGACAACATCGACGTTATCCTTCGCCGTCTGCACGCGGACCTCGAGAAGGGCCCGCTCAACATCGACACTGTCTACGTGAAGACGACGATGGGGCCTGCGATGGAGGTGGCCT
The DNA here is from genome assembly GCF_009741785.1 of Haloarcula sp. CBA1122. Taxonomy (NCBI): domain Archaea; kingdom Methanobacteriati; phylum Methanobacteriota; class Halobacteria; order Halobacteriales; family Haloarculaceae; genus Haloarcula; species Haloarcula sp. CBA1122. Next base: position 1,155 of record NZ_WPCB01000062.1, on the reverse strand, counting down.
GATATGAGCGCCGAATCCGAACGCAAGACCGAGACCATTCCCGAGTGGAAGCAGGAAGAGGTCGACGCCATCGTAGCGATGATCGAGTCCTACGAGAGCGTCGGCGTCGTCAACATCGCCGGGATTCCGTCCCGACAGCTCCAGGACATGCGACGTGACCTGCACGGGACCGCCGAACTTCGCGTCTCCCGGAACACGCTGCTTGAGCGTGCGCTTGACGAAGTCGACGACGGACTCGAAGACCTCAACAGCTACATCACCGGGCAGGTCGGGCTCATCGGGACCGACGACAACCCGTTCTCGCTGTTTCAGGAACTCGAGGCCTCCAAGACGCCCGCACCCATCGGTGCCGGCGAGGTGGCCCCGAACGATATCGTGATTCCGGAAGGCGACACGGGCGTCCGACCCGGTCCGTTCGTCGGCGAACTCCAGAGCGTGGGTGCCGACGCACGCATTCAGGAAGGCTCCATTCAGGTCCTTTCTGACTCGACGGTGCTTGACACCGGCGAGGAAGTCTCCCAGGAACTCGCGAACGTGCTGAACGAACTCGGTATCGAACCGAAGGAGGTCGGTCTCGACCTCCGCGCCGTCTTCGCTGACGGCGTGCTGTTCGAACCCGAGGAACTGGAACTCGACGTCGACGAGTACCGGAGCGACATCCAGGCGGCTGCCGGCCGGGCGTTCAATCTCTCGGTCAACGCCGACTACCCGACCGCGACGACGGCCCCGACGATGCTCCAGTCCGCTCGTGGCAACGCCAAGAGTCTCGCGCTCCAGGCGGCCATCGAGGACCCCGAGGTCGTGCCTGACCTCGTGAGCAAGGCCGACGCACAGGTCCGTGCGCTCGCCTCGCAGATCGACGACGAAGAGGCGCTCCCGGAGGAGCTCCAGGGCGTCGAGGCCGACGTGGCGACAGAGGAACCGACTGACGATCAAGACGACGACACCGCATCCGAGGACGACGCGGACGCCGACGACGCGGCCGAGGAGGCCGACGACGGCGACGACGACGAGGACGCTGGCGACGCGCTCGGAGCGATGTTCTAACAACACACACTACAACAATGGAATACGTATACGCTGCACTCATCCTGAACGAATCGGGCGAAGAGATCAACGAAGACAACCTCACCGACGTGCTCGACGCCGCAGGCG
>NZ_WPCB01000046.1:0-26024 GCF_009741785.1 Haloarcula sp. CBA1122 | reverse complement strand
GGGACCGACCGCGTGGGCCAACTCACAACCGACGACCCCGGCGATGGCTTCACCTTCCACTCGACGCGGGAGTATCAGCGCGGGGACCCGGCCGGCCGCATCGACTGGCGCGGGTACGCGAAGCGGGGAGCGCTGTCGACGGTCAACTACGAGCAGTGGGTGTCGACGACGGTCGTGTTCGTCGTCGACGCCCGCTCGCCGGCGCGGGTGACCGCCGGCCCCGGTCGCCCGACGGCAGTCGAACTCGGCGCGTACGCGACGACGCACGCAGTGACCTCGCTGCTGGATGCCGGTCACGAAGTCGGGCTGGCAATCGTCGGCATCGACGGCGACGGTCCAGCGGGACTGACGTGGCTCCAGCCGGGCGACGGACCCAACCAGCGGTCGCTGGCTGTCGAACGGCTACGAACCGCCGCCGATGCTGCCGAGAGCGACCCGGCTGGTGGTCCAGAAGACGAGGGCGACACACAGCGGCAGTTCCGGAAAGTGATGGAGGTAGCCGGACCGCGCTGCCAGCTGGTGCTCGTGTCGCCGTTGCTCGACGACGCGCCGGTCGCCGCGATGGAGTCCTGGGCGGCGTTCGATTGCCAGCGAACCATGCTCTCGACGGACGTAACCGCGGCGAGCACCGTCAGCGGACAGTACGAGCACGTCCGCCGTCGGACCCGTCTGGCGCGGTGTCAGGCGTCTGGGGCCCGGACAATCGACTGGCGGCGTGGGACACCGCTGCCGCTCATCCTCGATTACGCCTTTGCCGTTGCGGCGCACCAGCCGCGTGGCAGCGTGCAGCCGGGAGGCGGAGCGTAAATGATCGGCGGGCCGCGACTCGATACACCATCGGCCGTCGGCGACGAGGGGCGGCCGCGGGCGACCAGCCTAACTATCGTCGCGCTCATCGTCACTGCGTTCGCCCTGGCGACAGGGGTTCTGTCCGGCGACCCGCGACTGTTCAGCGGTATCGCACTCCTCGCCGGCATTGCCGTGGCGGGGTTGACGCTACTGGACCGGGACGGACTGGGACCGACGGTCATTGGCCACCTCTGTTTCCTGCCGGCAGCGACTGGCGTCGTTGCCTCGGTCGGGCAGGTGTCAGTCGCCCCGCTCATCGCGTTCGGTGTCGCCGTCGCAATGGTCGGCGTCGCGACCGCCTGGACCGACGTGCTCGACAGAGAGACCGTTTCGGAAGCGACAGTGAGCAGCGTCGTTTCGTATCTGTTCGCCGTGGTGGGCCTCGTCGTGGGTACGGTCGTCGTCGCGCTCGCGTGGCTTTGCTGGAAGGTGGTAAGCGCTGTCGCCGGTGGAGCGTCGCCGATAGCCACCACGGTCTGCCTCGGTGTACTCGGCGTCGCCGCGTCGGGCTGCCTGTATTTTGCTGTGACACAGCTCCCGCTCTTGCAGTTGACAGCTCGGAGCCGCCGCGACGCGATGGCGAACAGACTGAAACGGGGTACCCAGTCGCTCAAACTGGTCGCACTCGGTTCGGCAGCGCTCAGTGTAGTCGTCCCGCTGGCGCTTCTGGTAACGCCGTTTGGCCAGCTTGTGGCGTCCCCCCCGTTCAGTCTCGGTATCCGGCTGCTGTCGTCGTGGGTCGTTCTCGCGCCGCTTCTGGCAGTCACAGCCGGCGCGTTGCTTGCTGGTAGCGGTGCGATTGTCATCCGAAAGTTCACGACTGAGTTCGACGCCGCTTCGGTGCGGACTGTCGGGGCCGCCATCGCGGCCGCTGGCTACGTCGTGTTGCTAGCCCCGTTCCTCCTGCGAATCGGTATCTTCGGGTTCGCCTCGCTCCCGGCGGTGTTCTTCGGTGCCCTCCTGCTCCCACTGGTGGTGTATCTGCTTCTCGTTCTCGTCATCGGGGGACTCACGTTTGGCCTGTTGCCGGCGCGTGCCGGCCCCGCGGCACTGACCGCTTCGGGACTCATCTGTGCGAGCACCGGTGCGGCACAGGCCGACCTGTCATCGTTACTGGTGTTTGCTGGCGTCGTCGGCGGCCTCGTTGTCTGGGACGTTGGCACGTTCGGCCTGGGGCTGACAGCGGAACTGGGGCATCGGCCGGAAACGCGCCGGCTGGAGCTGTATCACAGCGTGTTCGCCGTCGGCGTCGGCCTTCTCGGTATCGCCGCCGTCGGTCTCGTCGATACAGCGCGTCACGCCGTCGGTGCCGCCATCGGATCGCCGGAGACAATGGCACTCGCCGCGATCGGTGTGTTACTGCTGCTCGCCCCGCTTCGTGGCTGAGGGACTGCTTCGCTGCTGGCCCGTCCAGAATGTGTCAGTAGCCACTGTGGCTCGACAAACGAGGGCTAATGGTACACATTGATACTTCCCCAGTGTAACGCATGGGGCATGGCCGGGTTAACGGGGGATTTGAGCGTCGAGGCTGCGTCAAACCACTGCCTCGACATTGTGGAGCGAGTTGAGGAGGCTGTCGTCGTCGAACGCCGGGTGCTGTTCGAGACACTGGCTGGCGTCATCGCCAGAGGCCACGTTCTGGTTGAGGACGTGCCGGGAACGGGGAAAACAGTTCTGGCGCGGGTGTTGGCGGAGTCACTTGGACTCGAATTCAACCGGGTACAGTTCACGCCGGACCTGCTGCCGGCGGACGTGACCGGGTCGAACGTGTACAACGAACACGAGCGGGAGTTCGAGTTCGCACAGGGGCCGGTGTTCTCGAACGTCGTGCTCGCGGACGAGATCAACCGCGCGCCGCCGAAGACCCAATCTGCGCTGCTGGAATCAATGGAAGAGCGGCAGGTCAGTGTCGACGGGACGACGCATCCGCTCCCGACGCCGTTCGTCGTTATCGCGACCCAGAACCCCGTCGAGCAGGAAGGGACCTTCCAGCTTCCCGAGGCCCAGCGGGACCGCTTCAGCGTGAAGACGTCGATGAACTATCCCGATGTCGAGGGAGAAATGGGGCTGCTCGACCGGCGGGCCAACCGACGAACAATCGCGCCGTCAGTCGAGCCGGTAATGGGCCCAGAGACGGTGCGCGCCCTGCAGGAGTGTGCGGAAGACGTCCGCGTCGACACCAAGGTTCGTCGCTACATCGTCGATCTGGCGCGGGCGACACGCGAAGACGACCGGACAGAAATCGGCGTCTCGCCGCGGGGCGTCCAGCGTGTCTTCGAGGCAGTCCGAGCCAGCGCAGTCATCGCCGGTCGGCGGTATTCCACCCCGGACGACGTGAAGCGGCTGGCGAACGCGACGATGAGTCACCGACTGGTCCTGACGACGGAGGCGACTATCGAAGGGACGGAGAAGGCCGACGTGATTCAGGCCGCTCTGGACGCCGTCGACGTGCCCGCAGTCTCACCGAATGCGCCGGATACGGACGACACGCCCAAACAGACGACAACAGGCGGGTCCGAACGCGCTGACTCACCATCGGAGGCGACACCAGACGGCGATTCTCGCGGGCAGCGCCCCGAACGGAGTGCTGGTGAAGCAGCTGAGAACGAAGCTACGCAACTGGACGGAGATGACGGTCAGCCCACCGACTCGTCAGGTGACAGTCGGGACCGGAGTGATGATGACAGCGGACACGGACAGTGAGCGCAGGCGGGTAGCCGAACGGCTTTACTCCACGGAACAGCCAGACGTGGTATGGAAAGCGAACGCAACGTCCTCGGCGGGGAGCTGGCCCCCTGCTCGATGGACCCGGAGACCGGATTCATGCGCGACGGCTACTGCTACCCGCTCCAGCGCGACCCGGGTCGGCACGAAATCTGTGCCGTGATGACGGCCGAGTTTCTAGAGTACAGCAAGGCCCAGGGCAACGACCTCGTGACGCCGCGGCCGGAGCTGAATTTTCCGGGTCTCGACCCCGGTGACAACTGGTGTGTCTGCGTCCCGCGCTGGATAGAGGCCCACGAGGCCGGGCGCGCACCGCCGGTGAACCTCGACGCGACGAGCGAGGACGTGCTCGAAGACGTGTCGCTGGAGACGCTGCAGGAGTTCGCTGCCGATGGTGACTCGAATGCTGATGCGACGACTGAATGAGCCGCGGCGCGAACGACTTTTGAGGGGGCGTCCCGTCGCTTGGGTCGTGCAACAGGGGAGGGCCAAACGATGAGCGTCGACCGCGTTCGTGGCGTCGTCGTCGACATCGAGGAGCCGAAGACGGTGAACACCCAGTACGGCGAGAGCGACCTCTGTGAGGTGACGATTCGGCCCGAGCGCGGGGCCGGCGAGCCGACGACGGTGACGCTCTGGGGGAAGTGGACCGAGAACGCCGCCGTCATCGAGACGGGGATGGAGGTCGCCGTCTACAACCCCGACGAGCGGGAGTATCAGGGCGAGCAGCAGTACTCCGTCGGCGGCGACGCCACCCTCGTCGTCCAGCCGGATTTCCTCGTCGACGTGACCGACATCCGGGCGTGGGTACAGTGCCCGCGGATGTACTACCTCCGGAAACTCGACGGCGCAGAGCACGCCTACCCGCTGGTGAAAGGGACCGTCGTCCACGAGGTCTTTGGCGACTTACTTCGGGGCCGGGACCTCGATACCGCTATCGAGGAACAGGTCGACGCCGCCGGCCTCGACATCGGACTGCTCGGCCGGGAGGCCGACGAGGTGGCCGGGGACGTGCGCGACCACGCGTCGGCCATCCAGGGGTGGCTCCAGCAGGGGACGCTTACTGAAACTGATGAGTGGCGCTCCGAGATGACGCTCATCTCCGAGCGGTTCGGGATGAAAGGGCGGGCCGACGCCGTCCGGCGGGGGATGCCCGTCGAACTCAAGACCGGCAAGAACACCAAGCGGGAGCCCCGCTTCCAGGACAAGATTCAGGCGACAGCGTACGCGCTGATGCTGGGCGAACGCGCTGCCGGCGCGGGCAGCGCCGTCGACGCCGCGCCGGACACAGGCACGCTTCTCTACACGAAAAACGCCGCCGTCGACCGCAACGAGGAGAGCGGCGACCTCTCGCCGGCCAAGGAGTTCTCTATCGGGAGCGGCCTGCTGAACTACGTCGTCCGGACCCGCAACGCGATTGCGGCGATGGAGTACGATTCGGGCGTGCCGACGGGCTACGAGGCAAACGCGAAGTGCGAGTACTGCTTCGAGCAGGACACCTGTATGGCCGTCTCCGGCCGGCTCGATCAAGAATCCAAGGCCGGAACGGTCGGTCGAGCGGTGCCGGAGGAGGAACTGGACTACTTCGAGCGGTTCTACACGGCAATCGAGGCCGAGCGCCGTGCTGTCCACCGGGAGTACGCAAAGCTCTGGGAGCAAACGCCCGAAGAGCGCGCCGACAACGACCGGGCGCTCATCGGTCTCGAACCGACCGGCCGCCGGGAACTCGACGGCGGCCGCTGGGAACTCCGCGCGACAGGGACCGGTGCCGTCTCGAAGATCCGCGAAGGCAATCTCGTGCTCGCCAGCGACGGCGACCCGGTGACCGGCAACGCCGAACTGGCCCGCGTGGAACGTCTCGGCGAAGAAATCGTCGTCACGGCCGACGAGCCGCTGGACCTCCGCCGACTGGACGTGTATCCCTCCGAACTGACGACCGACCGGCTCCAGAACGCGCTCCACGACGCCGTGCTCCTCCAGTCGCCCGAGCAGAAAGACGTGCTGTTCGGGCGGCGCGAGCCGGAGTTCAATCCGGTCGAGGAGACGTTCATCGACAACAACGACGCGCAGAACGAGGCCGTCCAGCTAGCCGTCGGCGCGGCGGACTTCGCGCTCGTCCACGGCCCGCCTGGCACGGGCAAAACGTACACGCTGGCGCGGATGGTTCGGGCCCTCGTTGCTCGCGGTGACCGAGTGCTGCTCTCGGCGTTCACCAACCGCGCCGTCGACAATCTGCTGGAGGCGCTGGAAGAACAGGGCTACACCGATATCGTCCGAGTCGGCACGGAGAGCGGCGTCCGCGATGACATGCAGAAATACCGACTGGAGACCAGCGGCGACCCCGGCGAATGTGCGAGTCGGCTCCAGGGCGCGCAGGTCGTCGCGGCGACGACGGCCACCTGCGGCGGGAGCACGCTCCAGACCCAGGAGTTCGACGTCGCGGTCGTCGACGAGGCCGGCCAGCTGACCGAACCGGGGACGCTCGCGGCGACGACGCTCGCCGACCGATTCGTGCTCGTCGGCGACCACCAGCAGCTCCCGCCAGTGGTCCAGTCCGAGGACGAGACGCTGTCGACCTCGCTGTTCGAGCGGCTCATCGACGCCCACCCGGAAGCCGGCGTAATGTTGGACCGGCAGTACCGGATGGCACAGCACATCCAGGCCTTCGCCTCGCGGGAGTTCTACGACGGGCAGTTGCGGCCCGCGACAGGCGAGGTGGCCGCCCAGCGGCTCGACGACCTCGGCGGCGTCTCAATGGCTGACTTGCCAGAGATACTTCAGGACCGCGTGGCGTTCGTCGCCCCCGACGGAAGCCAGGTCGGCAACACCAACCCGGCTGAGGCCGACCGCATCGCCGAAATCGTCGCGTCGTACCGATCCGCAGGAGTTCCGGCCAACGATATCGGTGTCATCGCGCCGTACCGCGCCCAGGTCGCGGAGATTTCCAAGCGCCTGCCGGACGTGACCGTCGACACGGTCGACCGGTTCCAGGGGTCGAGCAAGGAGGTTATCGTCATCTCCTTCGTCGCCACGGGCACGCTCGACAGCCCCATCTTCGAGGATTACCGGCGCATCAACGTCGCGCTCACGCGAGCGAAGAAGGCGCTCGTCCTCGTCGGCGACGGCGACGCACTGGCGACCGACGAGGTGTACGGCCGAATGGTCGAGTGGGCGCGGGGCTGACTACGCGTCCGCGTCGCTGGCCCTGTCGCCCGTCCGCAGCCCTGCGACGTGTGCGGTGAGGCGCTCCCGAAGCGTGTCTCTGAGTTCTTTTGCGATGTCCTCGTCGATGTCGTACACCCGGGCGATACCACCGAGCAGGCTCGACGAACTCGCCGTGTCGGCCCCCACAGTCGCCAGGTCGCGACGGCGCTGGAACGGGGACCGCGTGACGAACACCGTCTGAAGCCGGTAGTACGGGACGATTCGCGTCGTCCGCCGCCAGAACCCGCTCCGGGTCGCCAGCACGGACTCGTCCAGGTCGTACCCACGGTGTCGCCAGCGAAGGTGGGCTGCCGGCACAACTGTAAGGAAGAGGAGGGCGGCGACCCACCAGTAGCCCGTCTCCAGCACCAGCGAGTCCACGGCGTAGGCGACTGCAGTGAGCCCGGCCGCGGCCAGTGAAAAGCGCGCGAGATACCGTCTGCGGGCGCGCTTCGGCGACCGGTCGAAGTCGAGGTCACCGAACGGCTCTATGTCACGGGCCAGTTCGTACACTTCTTCGCGGGGCGCGAGCGGGACGGCGACGCCCTGCGTGGACTGCTGGTTCCCGCCGCTGTAGCCGGCCGTCTCGACGGCCAGCGTCGCGTAGCCGAACCGCCGCATCAGGACGTTCTCTCGAATAGTGACCGTCTGGACCTTCTCCAGCGGGATGTTGCCGCTGTAGCGGCGCAACAGCCCCCGCTCGTACCGGAGGTCGCCGTCGGCCTGCGTGAGCTGGAAGCCGTAGTACTCGATGACGGTCAGCGCCACGCTGACGACCAGTGCGAGTAGGAGGAACTGGACGACGGAGAGTACGGCAAAGACGGCGAGCCGCGTGGTTTCCGGTGAGCCGGTCAGCCAGCGAACTACCGGCCCGCTCAGCGATGCGCCAGCAAGGGTCGCATTGAACCGCAGAACCGCCCAGACGACGTCCATCCCAAGCGGGAGTGACGCCAGCGTCAGGACCGGCGCGGCCGGCCGAACGGAGACGAGCGCGTACGTCAGGAGTTCGCGCTGGTCGAACGCGAACAGCAGCGATCCGTCCGGCTCGTCGCGTTCCGCCGTGTCCGATTCGGAAACCGGTTCCCCGAGGTCATTCCTCGACTGAGTGTCGCCAGCGTGTGTCGGTTTGGGGCCGGTCACGCCGGGCAGATCGGCGTGGGCCGACCGGCCAGGTGTCGCAGCTTCGGACACCGCGTCGGCGGTGGCTGTCTCTGCCTCGGCGGCCTGGTCCCGGTCGTGGGTCCGCACGTAGTTCCGCAGGCGTTTGACCTCGGCCTCGTCGACTGCGTCCAGCGTAGCCTCCGTCGCGCTGCCACCGGCCGTCTCGAAGCGGACGATTGCGAGTCCGAGCAGGCGGTTAAGGATGTTCTGCTCGACGTCTAAGTTCTGGACGCGGCCCAGCGGAATCTGGCGGGACTGCCTGGCGAAGACGCCGGATTCGACAGTAAGCGTGTCGCCGTCGAGTTCGTACTGAAAACGGAAATAGCGCGCCAGCGCGTAGCCGCTAAACGTCAGCGCGCCGAGCAGGCCAAGCAGCGGAACCGCGAACGCCGGCAGTCCGAGCATCCCGGTCCCGAGCGACCCGCCAAAAAAGCCGAAGAAGCCGCCTTGCAGCGCTGCTCGGGTGACTCGCAGGACCGCACTTCGCGGGTGGAGCCGGTTCATACCGCGTCCGTGGCCTCGCTCTCGTTTGCGAGGTCACGGAGCTGCTCGCGCAGTTCAGTGGCTCGTTCGGGCCGCAGGCCTGGAATCGTGATGTCCGCGCCGCGGGTCCCAGCAGTGTAGACGACGACACTCGCCAGCCCGATAGCTCGCTCTACTGGGCCGCGCGTGGTGTCGACGTGCTGTACACGAACGTACGGGACCGACGTGTCGGTCCGGGTGACGACACCGCGAAGGAGAAAGAGCGCGTCGTCCTGTAGGTCAAAACGCCAAATCCGGTGGGCAGCGATGGCATGGGCAACACCCAGAAGCACCAGCACAACCCAGCCGCCGACGACCACCGTCTGTGGCAGTGAAACCGCGAACCGGTCGACAAGATACGCGATGACACCGAGCACCGACGCCTGGATAACTGTCGACAGAACCCACAGCAGTCTCACTCGCGGGTGAAGCGACTCCATGTCTCACCCGTGGGGCCGGCCGCGGATTAACGGTTTGGCTCAGGGGCGAAATTGGAAGAGTTCCGGTCCACACACGGACCAAACTATGGGCGGAATCGTCCGAGACTTCGAAAAATCTCCTTGTATAGCCCCGACGCCGGACAAAGCGTATGTCACGAAGCCGACGGACGTTTCTGACGACGCTCGCCGCTGCAAGTGTCACGCTCCCGCTCGCTGGCTGTGCCGGCGGCGACGAGCGATCCGGAGACGAGGGGACGGATACAATGAACGACGAGGCGACTGGTTCGATGGAGGATGAAGGGATGACTGACTCCATGACGGGCGGCGAAGCGAGCGGCTCGATGGAGCAGGTGAACGAAACGGAGTCGATGGGACCCGGCGCAATGACCGAGTCGATGACGGAGTCCACGGCTGGCGAGTCGATGGGTGACGACGTGACGAACGACACCATGGCCGAAAACGAGACGGCGTCGTGAGTCGCGCGGTGACGACCGCAACAGACTCCGCCGGCCTACACGCGCTCGTTGACCTGGTCGGCCTCAGTCGTCGGTCGCAACGGCGCTGTCTTCGGCGTCTCCATCTTCAATCTCGCTCAGCACCCGCTGGTGGAACTCCTGTAAGACGGCGGACTCGTCCTCGGCGAGGACCACGTCGCTGGCCATCAGCGTCGCGAGGCCGAAGGCGCGCGGTGACGGCGAGTCAACGCGAGTCCGGACCACGCCCACGTCGCCGTCCTGCATCGCACGCAGGACGGTTTCGATACCGTCGACGTTGAGTTTGTCCTCCAGAATCTCGCGGTAGGTCTCCTCGACGACGGCGAAGTCCCCGAGGTCCTCGGCGAACCCCAGCAGCATCTCCGAGGAGACCTGCTGTTCGCTCGCGGACTTCTCGTAGCCCTTGTAGCGTTTGAGTATCATCAGCGACCGTGTGGCGTTGATACGGAAGTACCGCTGGAGCAGGTCTGTCCCGTCGAGGCTAGCCCGAAGGTCCGCGCGGGCCGTGTCCGGGTCTAGGTCGCCCACGATCCGCGCGATGTCGACCTTGCGGTTCAGCGGCATCGAGAGCGTGAAGCCGTTGTCGGCGACGGCGACCTGCACGTTCGCGCTGGCCGCCTGGGCGATGTGGTAGGCCAGCAGCCGCGAGAAGCCGTCGTTGAACCGTCGGCCGTAGTTCGAGTGGACGTGGTAGTGACGCTCGTACTCGTCGTGGTCCAGCGTCTCCTCGAGGACGAGTCGGTCGGTCGTGGCCACGCTGTCAGGTCCGGCGTAGGCCACCTGCTCGCGGAACATCCGGGCGATAGCGCGAACGCTGTTCTCGTCGATGGGGAACCCCCGGAGCCAGTTGCGGACCTCCGACATCCCGCCGTCGGCCAGCCGGTCCAGTAGTTGGCCCTGGAAGTCCAGTATCTCGCGGCCGAGGTCGTAGGAGAGGGGGAGCCGCTCGGAGAACCACGACGGGACCGTCGGGCGGGCGGCGGTCCGGTCGACGTACACCTTCGACCCGCGGCGGTAGCGGTACTCGAAGTTGTTCCCACCCAGTACGAACACGTCGCCTTTCTCCAGGGTGTCCAGGTACGACTCGTCCAGTTGGCCGACCCAGCTGTCGTCGCTCCGGGTGACCACGTCACACGTAAAGGAGTCCGGAATCGTCCCGATGTTGGTCATGTAGATGACCCGCGCGAGCCGACCCCGTTTGCCGATGAGGTGCTCACCCACGTCGTACTCCTCGTAGTGGTGCTCCCCGTCGGGCGCGTCGTTCGTGTCCCGCCAGATCTTGGCGTAGACGTTCTTGTCTTCCATCCCCGGGTAGTCGGCGGTCATGTACCGCATCAGCTGCTCCCAGTTCTCGTCGTCGTAGTCCCGGTACGGGTAGGCCCGACGGAGGACGTTCTTAAACGTCGCCTCGGGACGGACGTCGTTGATAGCCATGCCGTAGACGTGCTGGGTCGCCACGTCCTGTGCGTTCTCGGGGATGAACACGCGGTCGACGAAGCCCCGCTCGGCCTTTTCGAGCATCACCGCACACTCGACGAGTTCGTCGCGGTCCAGTGCGATTACGCGACCTTCGACCGTCTCACCGAGCTGGTGGCCGGCGCGGCCGATGCGCTGGAGCAGCGCGGCGACGGATTTGGGTGAGCCCACCTGTACGACGAGGTCGATATGAGGCATGTCGATGCCCAGTTCCAGGCTCGTCGAGGTCGTCACCACGTCCAGCGTCCCGGCTTTCAGCGATTCCTCGATGTCCCGGCGCTTCTCCTTCGAGAGCGAGCCGTGGTGGCAGCCGGAGTTGGACTCGTCGTAGTCGTCGAACTTCTCGCGGAGGTTGTGCAGGACCCGTTCGGCCCCCGAGCGCGTGTTCGTAAACACGAGCGTGTTGGTGTGGGACTGGACGTGGTCGTGGAGCTGGGTGTAGAACCGCTCGGTGACGATGTCCCGCGGCGTGTTGATGAGGTCGTCGGCCGGACAGGACAGCTCCATGTCGAAATCGCGGGCGAAGCGCGTGTCCACAATCTCGTAGTCCCGAGGGTCGCCGCCGGGTTCTGCGCGGCCGACCAGGAACTCCGCGACGGTGTCCAGCGGGTCGACGGTGGCCGAACAGCCGATTCGCGTGGGCGATTCCTCGACCATCTCCTCTAGCCGCTCCAGCGACACGGAGAGGTGGGTCCCGCGCTTGTTCTCGGCGAGGCTGTGGATCTCGTCGACGATGACGTACTCGATGGTTTCGAGCTTCTTTTTGAACTTCGGCGAGTTCAGCAGGATGGCCAGCGTCTCCGGCGTCGTATTGAGGATATGCGGCGTCGTTTCGAGCATCGCCTGGCGCTCGCTGTCGCTGGTGTCGCCGTGACGGATGGCGTGTCGGATTTCCACGTCTTCGCCGCGCTCCTCAAGCTTGGCCGTGATGCCGTCGAGGGGCTGTCCGAGGTTGCGGTGGATGTCGTTGGCCAGCGACTTCAGCGGCGAGACATAGAGGCAGTAGACGGAGTTCTCAAGCTCGTCTTCGCGGGCCTTCCCGAACAGTTCGTTGATGATACCGGTAAAGGAGGCCAGCGTCTTGCCGCTCCCCGTCGGTGCGCAGATCAGCGCGTTCTCGCGCTCGTGGATGAGCGGGATGGCCTCTTTCTGTGGCGGCGTGAAGAAGCCGCCGTTGCCGGGGACGAACTCGCCGAACTGTTCGACCCACCACTCCTGAACGACGGGCGCGAGGCGGGAAAGCACCTCGGCGTCGTCGATGTCGACCGCCTCCGGGTCGAAAGTCGGGTCCGTCGCTGCGAGACGCTCGCGTCCTCCCATTGTCGGCTCTTACCGACCAGTAGGACCGCCACGGCAAGTGGGTTCCGCCATATCGACGGGGAAAACGCCTAAGCGACCACCGTGTCTGACCAAGGGCATGGCTGAATCCTTCGACGTACTGACGCCGCTAGTGACACCATTCGACGCCGACGGTGACCTCGATATCGCGGGCCTGGAGTCGCTGGTCCGGCACGTCTCAGCGGCCGGCGTCGACGGTATCGTCCCCTGCGGGACGACCGGCGAGTTCGAGACGCTCTCGCCCGGCGAGTACCGGACCGTCGTCAGAACCGCGGCTGACACAGCGCCAGACGACTGCCACGTCATGGTCGGGACGGCGGCGACGGACGTTGCGACCGTCGACGAGCGGATGGCGTTCGCAGCCGAGCAGGGCGCGGACAGCACGCTGGTCGTGCCGTCGTACTACGGCGGCCAGGCCAGCGCAGCGGGCAACGAGGCCTTTTTCGACGCGGCGCTTGCCGACGCTCCCCTGCCGGTCTACCTCTACAACATCCCCGGGGCCGTCGGGCAGAAACTGTCCGTCGAGACGGTCGCCGCGCTCGCTCAGTCCGACGCCGTCGCCGGACTCAAAGACTCCTCGGGCGACCTTTCCTACGTCACCGCAGTCATGAATCAGACGCCCGACGAGTTCACCGTCTACCAGGGCCACGACGGTCTGTTCGTCCCGTCGCTCGTGCTGGGCGGCGACGGCGGCGTCAGCGCGCTCTCCCATCTGCTGCACAGCGAGCTAGAACGATCGGGAACCGCCGTCGCCAACGGCGACGTGGCGGAAGCCAGAACGGTCCAGCGGAAGATCCTCTCACCACTCTCAGAAGCGTGTGCCGAGTTCGGTTTCGCGCCCACCGTGAAGGCGTTGCTTGCCGACCGCGGCATCATCGACCACGCGACGTGCGGCCGCCCCGGGATTCACTCTCGCCGGACGCAGTAGCGTCCGTGACCGGGCTGTTGTAGTGGCAATCAGAACGCGCTGTCCTGTATATCGAGTCCCGCTGTCGCGGACGGGTGTGTCGTTGTCCATCGATAGCGAGCTCTGAGACTCAAATGGCCCTGTGAGGTTCCACGAGATTCATTACGCTGGGCGGCAGTGAACGGAATATATGTCGTTGCTGCCCTCCCGCGGTCCCGACACGAGCACCTCACAGGACGGGGAGCTACAGGTCGTCGGGGTCGACGAAGACGTCTCAGATGTCCTCGATGCTCTCTCCTCGGAAACGGCCAGAGAGATCCTCAACACCGTCTACGACGAGCCGGGAACACCCTCTGAACTGGCCGACCGGCTCGATATGTCGATACAGAAGGTCTCCTATCACCTGGAAAAGCTGGAAGACGAAGAGCTGATCACCGTCGCAGGGGTCCAGTACTCGGAAAAAGGCCAAGAGATGAAGGTGTACGAGCCCCCGGAGGACCCGCTGGTGTTGTTCGTCGGGACGCAGGAGCGCAAGCAGTCGCTCCGGTCGCTCGTTCGCCGGGTCCTGCCTGTCATCGGGGTTCTCACCGCGGCTAGCGTCATGCTGCAACTCCTGCTCGGGCAGTTCCCGATCCAGCTCGGGAGTTCCGGGGCCGGCGGCGACGCGGGAACCACCGGTGACGGTGCCCAGGGCGGGGACGCCGAGAGTCTCGAGGCGGCGAACGAAACGGCCGCGACGGCCGAACCCACGTCAGCCCCGACGGAGACAGACGACAGCGGGTTCCAGATAGCCGAGGCGACGGAGACGCCGGAAGCCACGCCGGCCCCGGAAAGCACTCCGGTGCCAGAAGCCGACACCCCGGTCGAAGCGATGACCGAGGAAGCGCGTAAACTGACGACCGACGCCGCGGCCAGTGGTGGCATCGACCTCGAACCCGGCGTGGCCTTCTTCCTCGGTGGGCTGCTGGTCCTGACGCTGTACGTCTCGTTCTGGGCGTACAAGAACTACCGCTGAGCCGGCTTAGCGGTCCAGTAGATTCAGTCCGAATCGATCCGTTCGGCGACCAGCACGCCAGCCTGCTCGGTGACCATCTCGACGGCCGTCAGCGCGTAGCCGGCGTCGGTGAAGGCGTCAGCCAGGACACCGACCGTCGCCGGGTCGTCGACTTCGGGGCTGTAAAACGGCGCATCGGGGTCGTCGTCGCCGAACAGCATCACGTCTCCGAGGACGATTCGTCGCGGCCCCAGATCGGCGATGGTGTCGATGGCGTCGCGCTTCTCGTCATCGCCGAGGTGATGCATCGCGAAGTTCGACGTGACGATGTCCACCGGGCCGTCGACGTTCGGAGCGCGGAAACGGCCATCGCCGAAGCTCACGTTCTCGACGCCTCGCTCGTCGGCTTTCTCCCGTGCTTTCTCCAGCATCCCGTCGCTGATGTCGCGGCCGATAACCTCGCCCGCGTCGGGCGCGAGTGCGAACGCAATCGCTCCGGTCCCCGTGCCGAGGTCGAGGACTACGTCGTCGCTTTCGGGGGCCGCGTGCTCGACAGCGAAGTCGACACAGGCGCGATACGCCGCCGAATCCTGGTCCTCGTCGTACGCGTCGGCGTGTTCGGAGAAGCGCTCGGCGTGTTCGTCGAGTGATTTCTTCATACTCGCTTCTCGTCGTGCTCGCACAAGTGTCTCCCGCTCCGTTTCGCGGTTTTGTCGCGGCTCGGGTTCACTTAAAACGCGTTTTGAGCCACAGGTGGGCTTTTGCTATCCCCGTCCAAAGCATGAACTGCGCCGTCGACGGGTGACCTGCCCCCGAGCCGCCCTGACCCCGTCCCCGCCGACGGCCACCGCCCTCACTCCGCTGACGCTCCCTGGTAGTCTCCCCGCCCCCACACGCCAACGCCTTTGTCCGTTCGCTCGCTGTCGTCCGGTATGCGTCTCACGTTTCTCGGCACCGGAAGCGCCATGCCCACCGGCTCTCGAATGCAGTCCGGCTATCTGCTGGAACGCGACGGAAAACGGCTGCTCGTCGACTGTGGCAGCGGCGTGTTGCACTCGCTGGCCCGAACAGACGCGGGCTACGAAGGCGTCGACACCGTGTTACTGACCCACCACCATCTAGACCACGTTTCCGACCTCGACGTGCTGATGAAGGCCCGCTGGCTGGCCGGCGAAACAGAGCTCACGATAGCGGGTCCGCCGGGCACGTCCGACCTGGTTCGGGACCTCCTCGAAACACACGACTACATGCAGGACCGACTGGACCTGACGCTCAGGGACCTCGATGGCGGACCGTTCGAACTGGCTGGGTTCAGCGGCGACACCTGCGAGACGCGCCACTCGATGCAGTGTTTCGCCTACCGACTCTCAGTCGATGACGGACCGGCGATAACGCTTGGCGCAGACTCAGAGGCGTTCACGGACCTCGTCGAGTTCGCCGAAGGGTCGGCAGTGCTCGTCCACGACTGCTCGTTCCCGGATGACGTGGACGTGTCGAACCACCCGACGCCGACGACGCTCGGAGCGACGCTCCGCGATGCCGACGCCGAGGTCGGGCGTGTGTATCTCACCCACTTGTATCCACATACGGAGGGACGACACGAGGAGATGCTGGAGTCGATAGCGGACAGCTACGACGGCGACGTGCAGTTCGCCGAAGACGGCCTGACGATAACCGTCGACAGGACCTAAACGCGTTCGAGCGTGATGCGGAACTCGGCTCCACCGGCGTCGCTTTCTGCCACGCTGACCCTGCCGCCGTAGGACTCGGTCAGCGCCCGAACGAACCCGAGGCCGAAGCCGGTCCCCGAACTCTCCTGCCCCTTCACACCCATTTCGAAAATATTCTCGCGCAGGTTTGGCGAGACACCCGCCCCATCGTCGGCGAAACAGACAGTGACCTCGTCAGGGGTGGCTTCCGCCGGAGCCACTCGCATGTGTACCTCGCCCTCGTTGTGGACCGCCGCGTTGGACATGATGTTCGTGAACACGGAGTCGAGCAGGTCGCCGCCGTACACCTGATACTCGAACGCTGACGGCTCGAAATCGACAGTCAGTGACCCGTAGTTGGCTCTGACATCCCGGACTGTGTCCCCGAGAACCGTCGCGAGGTCCTGTGGCTCCGGGTTGTCCTGCGATTCTAGCGTCGAGACGAGGTCGCCGACGCGCTGGATGAGGTCGGCGGCGCTCTCGGCCGCGCGCTGTATCTTGCCGGCGTACTCCTCGGTCTGGCCGTCGACCTGTCCCGCGACGACATCGGCGAACCCGGCGATGACCTGAAGGTCGTTGCCCAGGTCGTGGCGGAGAAGCCGGTCGTACATCTCGATCATCTCCTTTCGCCGTTCCAGGTCCCGGTGTGCCCGTTCTAGCCGTTCGCGGGAACGGATGTTGGAGATGGCCGTCGCGGCGTGGGTCGCGAGAATCTCCATTGGTCTGACGTACTCGTCCCCGAACTCCTCGACGGTTTGTGACCGTGTGACCAACACCGCTGTCACCTCGTCACCCATCCGGGCCGGGACAGCCAGCGCACCCGTCACGTCCGAGTCGGCCGTGACAGCGGCGTCAGCGCCCTGTTCGACGAGCGTCTCGCCGGCCTCCTGCGCCCGTCGAGCCAGGTCACTGGGTGGCTCGCCCTGAACGAGATTCGGGTTCGTGCTGTGGACGACCCGGAGGTCGTCGTCACGAACTTCGACGAACGTAGAGTAGGAGAACTCGAACAGCAGCGACATCGCTTCGAGCGTGAGGGAAACGACCTCGTCGACGGACTCACAGCGATTGAGCGCCTGCCCGTACTTGTTCAGGTCGGCGACCTGTCTGGCAAAGTCCTGTTGTTCTTCGAACGACATATCACCCACTCCTCGCAGACATTGGAACTACGTAGCAATAGTGAGCGGGGCAAAAAACGGTTTCGGGAGACTCACCGGCGGAATGAAAGACGGCAGACACGTATCGTGGGTACGCGGTCTCAATCGAGTCGGTACCGAAGTAGCGCGGCGATGCCACCGAGGTTCGAGAGCTGCTGGCCGGGCGCGAACTCCGCGGAGAAGACGGTCACGTCGCCCCCCTTCTGCTCTGTCGTCTCGATGATCTGGTCGACGTCGATGTCCCAGTCGCCCTCGCCGGCCCGCTCCAGTCGGAGCCGCTCGTCGAGCACGAGCAGCGTCTCGATAGCGCCGTAATCGGCCGCCTTGGCGACTTCCTCCGGGCCGTAGGCACCTCCGAACCCGACCCGATGCGCTCCATCAGTTCGTCGATGTAATCCGCCTCCTCGGCGATGCGGGTCTGCTGTTGCACGTCCTCGACAGCGCCGCGTTTGAGTACTTCGTGGACGCCTCGGTCGCCGACAGCAGACGTGTCTACGACGGTAATCTGCTCGGCGATATCGGGCATCTCGTCCTGAAAGTGGTCTAGCGCGTCCTGTTTGGTGAAGCCGGGACCCGCGAGGATGTAGGCGTCCACGTCCTGGCGTTTGAGGACTGACGCCAGTTCGTCGAACAGTTCCTTGCGCGGGCGGGCATACTCGCCCTTGCCAGTCGTCGAGGTGATGGTCGCCCGCTCCTCTGTGCCGTACTGGGCGACGGTGTGGACGTGGGCCTCACCCTCTTCGACGGTCGCGATCGCCACATCGGGGTTCTCCGTGGCTTCGACGGCCTCCTCCAGGCGGTCGGCCTGGTCCGGTTTGAGATGCTTTTCGACGGTGAGTTCGGTGTGTTCCTCGACGTTGAGCGTGTGGTGAAAACCCAGTTGGTCCTCCCGAGAGCAGTCGACGATTTCGCCGCCGACCCGGAGGCGGTTGGCGAACTTCGCGAACTCCACGTCGGTGACCTCGATCTGAATCCACATCGGCTCTCGCTCGCCGCCTTTGTCCCGGAGGTTGTCGTCGTTGCGCTGGATGCGACGGGTCGTGTCGCCGGAGACGAGGTCCCCCGGCTCGATGACGTACGAGAGATGCCAGAGGTCGTCCAGCGTCTCGGGGACCACCTCGATGCGCTCTGCCCCTTCGGCGGTGGTCTCCTGACTCTGTATTTGCATACTGAAGCGTCCGCTTCAGGGACACAAGTGTTCTGCCATTCGACGCGCTGGGACAGGAAAACCGTGACCGAACTAATCAGGCGACCGAGCCTGCAGCGGGCGTCGCGGGTTCAGAGGCGATATCCGGCATCTCCCTGACAGCGGTCCCGATAGCGTAGGCCCCGGCCACGTAAGCGTAGAACACTACGAAGGGTGTCAGGACGGAACCCACGACGGTGGCGCTCAGGACGCTGACGACGACGCCGGCGAGGAGGCTGATACCGAACGCGACGACCCAGCCAGTAGCGTAGGTGCGGCTGAACAGGAGCGGGCGGAGGTCACTCGGCGAGAACGCCGCGGCGACGCTGTCGGTCCGAACGTAGGCGACGACGGCGGCCGGAACAATGTACACTGCGGCCAGGGAAATCGCGAGCATTCCGAGCGCGGCGACTGTGAGGAGCAATCCCGTGATTACGCCACTGAAGACGGTCTCGCTGGGTCCGAAGGTGGCAACAGTGAGAAACAGTGCTGTCCCTGTGATCACCGTCGGGACCAGCGAGTAAACGAATCCGATAGCGAACGCCTTCAGCCCGTCTATGCCCAGGTCGCCCCATTCGTCGAACTCCGGCGGCGTCGTCTCCCCGTTCATCACGGCCCGGAGTGACCGGACGACGTACCCGAACACGAAGAACAGCGGAACGACGAGGAAACTCAGGAACAGCAACGCACCCCCGATAGCGATGGTTTTCACTGCGCTGTCGCCGTCCTGCGGATACGATATGGCTTCTTTGAACATGATGACGCTCCGTGACAGTAGCCTGGCTGGCGTGGCCGCTGCCACGTCAGTCACGACGATGTGTCACATTGAATTATAATACGTCTTACAAGTACATATAGCAGTAGGTGTTACGTGCTGTCAGTTCGCGTCGGGAGAGTCTCCGTGTCTCACCGCTGGTCTGTGTCGCCCTCGGCAGCCGCCTGCAGGCGTCCAAAGGCCTCCCACGACGGGTCCGCCCCGGGGTGCGATTGTCGGGTGCCGTCGACGTAGAGCCCTGAACCGTTGGTCACTTCGCCGACGACGGCGGCTGGCGTCCCGCGGTCCCTGAGCGCGTCGACGACGCTATCAGCGTCTGCAGGGTTGACGGCAGCCAGAAGCGTCCCGCAACTACTGACGTGCCAGGGGTCGATGTCGAGCGCGTCACAGAGCGCGCCGACGCCGTCAGCAACCGGCATCGCCTCGCTATCCACGTCGAACCGGACGCCCGCACCGTCGGCCATTTCGATGAACGCACCGGTGATACCGCCCTCCGTCGCGTCGTGCATCGCCGTCACGTTGCCGGCGTTTGTCGCGGCCATCGCGTCCTCGACGAGCGCGGTGTCGGCCAGTCGCTCCTGTGCGATGGCGGTTCGGTCGGGCGACAGCCCGATCTGTTCCGGAAAGAGATTGGCGAACAGGCCAGTGACTTCGGCCCCGGGGCCGGTGCCGACGACCAGTTTGTCGCCCGCCCGAGCGCCGTCCGGCCGGACGATGTCGTCGTGGGACCCGACGCCGAGCACCGTCGCACCACCGACCCAGGAGTAGTCGACGCCGGCGTAGCGGGCGGTGTGGCCGGTGACGACGCTCACGCCGACTTCCTCGGCCCGCCCGGCAAAGCCGTGCCACATCGCCGCCAGTTCGTCGTCGCTCATCGCCGGTGGGAGGGTGAACGTTACGGAGAGATGCGACGGCGGGAGACCGGAAACGGCAACGTCGGCCAGGACCACGTCAAGCGCGAACCGACCGGCCCGCTCGAACCCCAAATCGGGGAGGACCGACAATGGGTCGGTGGCCGTGACGAGGGCGTCGCCGCCGACGTCGATGACGCCGAAATCGATACCGTGGGTCGGCCCCAGCGTCACGTCCTCTCGGTCCGCGCCCAGTTCCGGGTAGATGACGGTATCGAACAGTTCGCGGTCGATTTTTCCGAGATCACTCATGCAGGCAGTCACCTCCGGCTCGGTGTGCTCTCTGCTCCGACATCGTCACTCCTCGGTCATCCGACTGCCGCCGGGCGGCAGGAACTCCTGTATCTGGTCCGGACTGGCGACCTTGCGGACGAACGTCTCGTCGGCGAAGCGATCCTTGAACTCCCGGTACAGTCGTTTAGCGATGTCGTTCTGGGCGTACTGCCCCGGTTCGACAGTGATGCTCGTCGCGGCCTGTCCCTCGATAGCCGCTGGCGGGCCACCGATGACCCGCGTCTCGTCGTCGCAGGTGATACCGACGGCGACGCCGGCCGGCGTGCCCTCGAAGTACGTCCGGTCGCCGCGGACGGCGAAGCCGCCCTTCTCCAGATACTCGCCGCTTTCCGGCGTTTTCGACACCTGGTCGGGGTCGACCATGTACACGTCGCCGGCGAACTTCCCGTCTTTCCAGACAGAGGAGTACGAGACAGCGAACTGTGCGGCTTGGTCCAGTGAAGACTGCGGGAAATCCACCTCTTTGGACGGTTCGCTGGGACCGGTCGCTTTGAGCACCGTGACCGGGCCGCCGTGGGCCTGCGCGTGGAAGAACTTGTCACCGCCCTCCAGATACTTCTGGACGAGTTCTTCGTTGTCGTCGGCGTCGCGGCCGCCGATGACGAGGAAGCCGTCCGAGGTGTGGAACCAGCGGAACTGCTCGTACCAGCGCTCGGTCGACCGGGTCGGAATGGACTGCATCGAGAGCCAGTCCGTCGGTTCGTCCTCGGCCTCGTCGTTATCGGCTTCGTCCTCGCCGTCGTCGGCCTCCCACTCCTCGCGCCGCTCTTTGACCGCTTCGAGGTCCTCGCGGGTGTTCTCGATGGCAGCGAGCGCGCCCTCCTTCTTCTCCTCGATGCGTTTGGCCTCCTTGTACAGTTCGTCGGCGTTCTTCTCGACGCCGGTGAAGGCGTCCACTGTGACCCGCGTCCCGTCGATGTCGAGGGTCACCGTCCCCTCGCTCCCGTCAAGCGAGACAACTGCTTCGGCGGCCGCGATTCCGCGGTCGGCCCCCTCGTCAAACTTCGCCTCGATGTCGTCCCAGGACACGTCGTCCTGGCGGGCGGCCTGCACCGTCGAGAGCACGTCGTCGACGAGGTCGTAGTTGGCGTACAGCAGTTCGGCCTTCTCCCGTTCGACCTCGGCGTCGGCTTCGAAGTCCTCGATAGCCTGCTCCTGTTGCTGGATGATGCGCTGCTGTTTCTCTATCTCGGCCTCGAAGTCCGGGCGCTGTGTTTCGCCGCCCTCGACTTCCTCCTCCCGCTGGAAATTGAAGAAGTAGTCGTCCAGCGCGGGGTTGAACTCCGTGAAAGATTCGCTGTACAATTCTTCGTACTCCGCCAGCGGAATCGGCGTCACGTCGATGCGCCGGCGGTCCGGGTCATCGCCGGATTCCCCGTTGCCTGCACCGTCACCGTCGTCGAGCGTTTCGTAGTACACCCGCGGGTCGACATCTCCCTCACGCAGGCGCGTCCCCATCTCGTCGATGAGTTCGTACAGCCGCTCGAAATCGGACTCATCGAGGTCGTCGACGGCGACGTTGTAGTCGATGCCGGCGCGGGTACACAGCTCCTCGCCGTAGAGGCCGCCGAAGTTCAGTTGCGTCGCCAGCGTCCGTACGAGGTCAGCGTCGGATTCCTTGATACGAGCGACGAACCCGTCGTAATCGACGGTCATCGGGTTGAACCGCGCCGAGGGGAACTCGTAGGGCGTCCCGGGCGCGACGGTCCGTGATTTGAGCCGCACAGTTTCGAGACAGTCGATGACCTCGCCGTATTCGTCGAGAACGGCGACGTTCCCGTCACCGAACAGTTCTGCAACAATAGTCGTCGAGGCGTCCTCGCGGTCGAACTCCAGTTCGATGATTCGGTCGAACTCGAACTGCTCGACGCGGACGAGGTCAGCGCCCGACAGCCGGTTCCGGAGCATCATCGCGAAATCCGGCGGGCGGCCCGGTGCGTCGGGGACGTGACTCTGGTCGGCAGCGTGGGCGCGCTTGACGTCGCCGACTTCGATGAGGAACTCGACGCGCCCGCGGTCGAAGTCCCGGAGCTTCAGTCTGACGAGGTCGTCCTCGGGGTAGAGGTACGCCTTGTCGAGCTTCGCGCCCTCGTAGCCGGCGAGTTCGCCCTCCAGGGCGGCGAGGTCGACGCTCGTCAGTTCCCGCTTGTGGTCCATGTCGGTGGCTGTCGGCGGGCACCCAAAGGCGTTCCGTTACCCGCTGTCGGCGATTGCCTCGCCCGTCTCCAGTCCGTTCCGCAGCGCCGCGTGGAGTCGCCCCTCGCCGGCCACCCAGTCGCCGGCGAAGTACAGGTCGTGCTCGGCGGCACACGCCAGCAGATCGTGGTCGACCTTGCCCTCGGGCTGGGAGTAGCGCCAGTGCTGATGGTCGGTCCAGTCGGGGTCGGCAAGCCGGTCGTCGTCCAGCAGTCGAGCCGTCCGCGTCGCGATGTCGTCGACGAGCGTATCGGGGTGTTCGTCGTAGTTCGCAATCGACCACGGTTCGTTCATCTGCACCAGCAGCAGGGACTCGCCGTCGGGGACGTGACCGTCCTTGCACTCCTCGCGGCCGACCCAGCCGATGTCGTGGTCCTTGTCGCTGTTGACCGCGGCATACCACGGCACGTCGAGTTCAAAGGGGTAGTGCAGTACCCCTGCGATGACCGTTCGATAGGGGACGGCGGCGATTTCCTGCCGAAGCTCCCGGCAATCGTCGTGGTCCCAGCGCGACTGGCCCAGCAGGTCGGCCGTCTGGGGTGCAGGCGGGGTCAGCAGCGCGGCGTCAAAGTGGCCAAGGTCCGTTCCGTCGTCGTCTTCGAGCCGCCAACCGTCGCGGTGCCGCTCCAGACGCTCGACCCGGACGCCGTTCTCTACCTCGGCATCAGTCTCGCCGAACAGCCGCTTTGCAAGCTGTGTAATGCCCGCCTCGTACGTCCATTTGTGGTCGTCCGCGTCCCGTCCGGCGTCGATTTCCCCGGTCCTGTCGAACGCGTACACTGGTTCCTCAATATCGACGAGTCCCTCGGTTGGGAGCGTCTCCGTGACCAGTTCCGTCACGCGGCCGTCGTCGGCCTTGAGATAGTTCGCCCCGTACTCGTACGTGCAGTCGCCGTGCCGCCGGGTCGCGGCGCGCCCGCAGACGCCGCGGCTCTTCTCGAACACTGTTACGTCGACTTCCGCGTCGTGGAGCGCGTACGTTGCCGCCGCACCGGCACCACCGGCACCGACGACTGCGAGGTTACGAGCCATACGTGCCAGTCGGACGGTGTGAGTAAAAATCCACCACACAACCAGTTCGGACCGCCCGCCAGTGGTCCGGTTCAGCGGTTCCGCTGGCGTCGGAGACCCCGACGCGTCCAGCCGACCACGGCGAGTATCGCGACACCGACGCCCACTTGGCGGAGTGAGAACCCGGGGCCCTGTGCCGCGGTCGTTGCCCTGTCATCGCTGTCAGTGGCCGGAATGGATTGGTTTTCGACTGTGAGTGGGCCCGCCGTCTCGCCGTTGACCCGAACGGTTCCGTTGACCGCCTCGAACTCTGTCTCGACGACCGCCTCTTCCTCGGGCTCAAGCGCCACTTCGTTCGTTGCCACCGGTTCGCCGTCGACCGTCACGGTCAGTGTCTCGTTGACTGGTCGCGGACGGGCGTTCTTTACTGTCGTTCGCACGGTCGTATTGAACCCGGCCCGAACCCAGTCAGCCGACAGTGAGGCCTCCCTGATCTGCAAATCGGCGTTCCCCTGACCTTCGGGAGTGGGTTCCCCATCGGTACCCACTTCGGTTCCGAATCCGGCGGTTTCGTTTCCGTCGCCGGTCGTGTTGCCGGCAGGCGCGCCCCCGCCTGTTGTTCCGTTCCGCGCGGTTGCGTTCGTCCCATCGGTCGACGTCCCGTTTTCATTGCCATCCGACCCCGTGATCTCGTCATAGATTCCACCGTCAGACTGGGAGTCATCGTCGTTGTCCGAGCCGTCAGAGTCCTCGGAGCCGCTATTGTCGGAGTCGCCTGAGTCGTTCGAACCGTCTCCACTGGAGTCGGTATCGTCGTCGGAGTTGCCACCTGAGTCGTCAGCGTCGGCAGCGCCGACATCGCTATCCGCCTCAGTTTCCTCCTGTGTACCGTTCTCAGTTCTTTCACTGTCCGTCGGTGCCTCGGTCTCCTCACTGTCCGTTGGTTCTTCAGTTTCCTCACTGTCCGTTGGTTCTTCGGTCTCCTCACTGTCCGTTGGTTGCTCAGTCTCTCCATCGTCCGTCGGTTCCTCGGTCTCCTCACTGTCATTCGGCTCTTCAGTCTGGGTCTGTGTCTCGGTATATTCTCTTTCTGTGGGGTTCTCGGTTTGCGTCGGCTCCTCCGTTTCTTCGTTTTCGGTCGATTCCTCCGTTTCCTCGCTCTCAGTCGGTGTCTCCGGGCTCTCCGTAGGTTCCTCCGTCTGGTCGGTCGGGTCTTCGGTTTCTTCGGAGTCTGTCTGTGGCTGTTCCGTCGGCGTCTGTTGGGCCTCCGCAGTCTGCTCGCCGTCGGTCGGTGCGTCCGTTTCGTTCACCTGCCCGAGCAGTCTCTCAGAGTCGGATTCGATAATAGATTCGACGGCGGCTCCGGGTGTGCTCACTGCGGCGTCCGATACACCGTTCTGGGGGCCGGCGCCAGAGGCACCCACGCTGCCGACAGCGAATACGGACGCGAGCGCAGCGGTGCCGAAAACGATAGTGACAGCAGCAAAGAGTTGTTTGACCTCGCTCATACAGGGAGGTACGCGAGTAAAGGATTAGTTACCCAGCAGCCAAACCCTCGGTAAGGTCGTCCTTCGTACACAGAACCGGTAGTGTGGCCGGAAAATCCGCCGTCCGTACGACCTCTACACCCTACGATGGACTCGGACGAGACCGCCGATTAACGCCAGCACAAGTGTGACTAACTGGACAGTAAATCCGGGCCCGGAGGCCGAGACCGTCTCGGAGGCTGGCTCCGCACCGCCGCCGCTTTCACCAGTCTCGGCAGTCCCGGACCCGCCCGTACTCGGGGCCGAGTTCGAGCCAACGCGGAGGTCACCGGCACTGACGCCGTTGACCGCGACTGCGCCGTCGACAGCCTCGAACTCCATCGTCACAGTAGTTTGTTCGCCGGCGTCGAGTCGAACGGTCCGAGAAGCGACCGGGTCGCCGTCGACAGTGACCGTCAGCGTCTGTTCGACGGTTTCGTTGGTCGGGTTCTCGACGGTCGCTCGCGCTGATGTGTTGAAGCCGGCCCGGACCCAGTCAGCCATCAGGGATGCATCGGCAACAGTGAGTTCTGCGGGCGTCGGCGTCGATGCATTCGTATTCGAGGAGCTGGCTGTCGTCGTCGGGGTGGACGTATTAGCGACCGGGGAGACGACAGCGATGGTCGCGAGGTTGGACGATGACGCCTGGATAGACGTATTCGTCGCGTTGGCGCTACTGGGTAGCTGACTCCAGGACCCGTTGTGGTACTGGAACACCCGGACGGCGTCCATCGATCCGTTGGTCGGCAGCGCCGATTCGTTGAGCCGCAGGGTGTACCTCACCCGGCTGATGGCAGACGCATTTGCGCCGGAAGTGACGGTCACGTACCCACGCACACCGTCTGCCTGAACTTCGGTCATGTTGTTCGGCGTGGCCTGCGGGCCGAGCATCGTCGCGTTGAACCCATCACTGTCGTTGGTCACGTCGAGCGAGAGTGCAGAGAGGGTGAACGCTGGCGCGGTCTCGGACGGCCCGGAGCGGTTCAGCGATTGGGTGACCGTCGAGTTCGCGGCGTCGGCAGTCACTCGGACAGTGACTCCGTTGTCGATCTGGGACTGCGAGATCGCGGGCGCCTCTGCGCCGCCGCCGTCGTCGGTCTCGTCCGACTCGTCGTCGAGATCGAAGCCGCCACCGCCACCGCCTCCGCCGCCT
>NZ_WPCB01000056.1:0-23278 GCF_009741785.1 Haloarcula sp. CBA1122 | reverse complement strand
TCCCCGTCGTCTGCCGCCGCAGCCGCCGCGGCCGCTGCCGCCGCGCGCTGACGGTCGGTGAGGTGTGCACCGATGGCGACGGCGATGGCGGCCGCCTCGTCCGTCGACGCGTCGTCGAGCTGGGCAGCGATCTCCGCGACCAGTTCGGCGTCGACAGCCGAGTCAGTGTCTGCGGCCATCGTTACAGTGGGATGTTGCCGTGCTTGCGGTCGGGCTGGTCCTTGCGTTTCCCCCGAAGGAGGTCCAGGTCGTCGATGAGCCGCGGGCGGGTCTCCTGTGGTTCGATGACGTCGTCGACGAAACCGCGCTTGGCCGCCGTGTAGGGGTTCGCGAAGGCGTCGCGGTACTCGTCGATGAGTTGTTGCCGGCGGGCCTCCACGTCGTCGGCGTCTTCCAGTTCGTCGTCGTAGAGGACGTTGACCGCGCCCTTCGGCCCCATCACGGCGATTTCGGCGGTTGGCCAGGCGTAGTTCATGTCTGCGCCGATGTGTTTCGACGCCATCACGTCGTAGGCCCCGCCGTAGGCCTTCCGCGTGATGACGGTCACCAGTGGGACGGTGGCCTCGGAGTAGGCGTACAGGAGCTTCGCGCCGTGGTTGATGATGGCGTTACGCTCCTGGTCCTCGCCGGGCATGAACCCGGGCACGTCGACGAACGTGAGAATCGGGATGTTGAACGCGTCACAGAACCGGACAAAGCGAGCGCCCTTCCGCGAGGCATTGATGTCGAGCGTGCCGGCGTTGACTCGTGGCTGATTGCCGACGACGCCGACGCTGTGGCCGTCCATGCGGGCGAACCCGATGACGATATTGCGCGCGAAGTCCTCGGCCACCTCGAAGAAGGAGTCTTCGTCGACGATGCGTCCAACGACATCCGTCATGTCGTAGGGTTTCTGTGGTGCGTCGGGAACAGCCGTCTTCAGTGCCTCGTCCCGCCGTTCAGGGTCGTCCCAGGGTTTGACCCGCGGCGGGTCCTCGACGTTGTTCTGGGGGAGATACGAGAGGAGGTACCGGATGTCGTCCATCGCCTCTTTCTCGTCGGCGGCCGTGAAGTGAGCCACCCCGGACTCGGAGGCGTGGGTCTTCGCGCCGCCGAGTTCGTCGAAGCCGACCTCCTCGCCGGTCACCGTCTCGATGACGTCGGGCCCGGTGATGAACATGTGGCTGGTCTCCTCGACCATGTAGACGAAGTCCGTAATGGACGGGGAGTACACTGCACCGCCGGCACACGGCCCCATGATGGCCGAAATCTGTGGCACGACACCGCTAGCTTGCTGATTGCGGTGGAAGATATCGGCGTAGCCCGCCAGCGAGTCGATCCCTTCCTGAATCCGCGCGCCGGCGGAGTCGTTCAGCCCGATAATGGGTGCGCCCGTTTCGATGGCCTTGTCCATCACCTTACAGACTTTCTGTGCGAACGCCTCGCCCAGCGACCCGCCGAAGACGGTGAAGTCGTGGGCGAAGACGTACACCCGGCGGCCGTCGACTTTGCCGTAGCCGACGACGACGCCGTCTCCCGGTACTTTCTTGTCGGCCATGTCGAAGTTCGTCGAGCGGTGTTCACGGAGCGAGTCGATCTCGACGAAGGTGCCGTCGTCGAGGAAGTAATCGATGCGCTCACGCGCGGTGAGTTTCCCGCGGTCGTGTTGCGCCTCGATTCGTTCCTCGCCACCACCTCGTTCGGCCTCGGCTTTTCGTTCCCGAAGGTCCTCGACACGGTCATCGTGGCTCACGCGATATCACTTCTCCCGGACCGGAGCATATCCGACTCCTTGCGGGCATCCGAGAAAAGCGTTATCAAACTTCACCATTATTTCTCGTATTCGATAACGGAAACCGGCGGAGTTTTGAGCGATGGCCCGTTGCTTTCGCGCGTGAAGAACGTCACGGCCCGCCAGCACAACCCCTTCGGCTTCGACGCACCGTGTGAGCCGTTCGTGCCCGGGTACGGCGACGCCAACGCCCACTTTCACGTCATCGGCGACCATCCGGGTGTCCACGGTGGCGAAACGTCCGGCATCCCCTTTACCGACAGCGCTGCGGGCGAACGCCTCCAGCGGGCGCTTGTCGAGGCCGGACTGCTGGCCGAAGCCGGCACGCCGCCGACCGTCGAAAAGACGTATCTGTCCTATCTGTATATGTGCGGCGGCGAACCGCCGACCGAGTCGGACTACGACGACTTGGAACCGCTGTTCGACACGGAACTCCGGGCCATCACCGCCCACGTTCTCCTACCTGTCGGCGAGCGCGCCACGCGACATGTGTTCGCGAACACGACATCGGAGCCGACCGAGTCCATAGACATGGACGCGCGCCACGCCACGGAGGTCGTCGGGAGCGGCTGGCTCGTCTACCCGATCAAAGAGCCCGCGGAGTGGAGCGACGACGACGAAGACGCCCTTGTCGACGTCCTGACTGCGCTACTGAAGACCGACTATCGCCGCGAGGCGGACCTCGGGCGGTTCCTGCCGAACGACGACCCGTATCTGGTCCGGTAGCGGTTCTATTGATTCTTACAGCGGCTCCGACGATCAGAAACAGTGGCTACAGCGTCCACTCGTCCGAGAGCGGTTCCGCGGACGCCCAGTACGCGTCGAACGCCTCGATAGCCCACTCGCGGACGGCCGGCGCGGTCGTATCGATCGACGCCTGTAGAACGCCGTTGTCGTCCCGCAACAGCAGATGGACCACGTCGTCGGCGATCATCACCGCAAGTGGCACACCGTCGGTTCGCACCCGGACTGACGCGTCCGGTTCGGCACGCAGCGATTCGAGTCGTTTCCGGAGTCGGTCGTCCGCCGCCAGTGCGTCTATCGCGCCGGGCGAGAACACGCCCGAGAACCGCTGTTCGCCGGCGGTGACCCGTTCCTGAACGACTCGAATCGCCTGGTCGTTGAACGCATGGGAGAACGTCCGGACTTCCTCGGCATCTCGAAGCAGGTCGAGCAATCGCTGGACCGGCGCGTTCGGGCGCGTCTGACTTGGAACGGTTATCGTGGCGTCGGCCAGATGTTGCAGGTCGAAGGCCATCGCATCGGTGGGGAGATACTGGACGATGTCGCGCAGCCGCTGCTCGGTTTCGAGGCTACCGAGGAGGTCGGTGAACCCGTTAGCAACGATGCGGCCCGTCGCCGTGGCGACGTACTCGCCCCCTGTTCGGCGAATCCACGACCGCTCTTCGAAGTCAGCGATGATCCGGCCGAGCGTCGCCTGTGACGCGCCGGTTTCGGCCGCCAGTTCCCCGCGTGAGTGTGGCTCCGTGGCCAGAAGCCGCAACACCTCGACCCGGTTTGACGAGAGCGCGAGGAACTCGATCTCTTCGAGCGCCGATTCCATACCGCCACGTTAGGAAGTCCGTCCTAAATCGCTTTCGTAGTATGAAATAATTTCACACCGTGCACATCCGCCACGGGTGTTCGGCCGTTTCGCGTTATGTAATATTTTCTAAACGGGCCTATAAGTATCGATACCGTACTGTAGAGTACGATGATTCAGGTTTCTCCACGCGTTCTCTCTGTCGGCTGTGCAGTCATTTCAGAACCCAAATACGAGGTGGCGGTATGATTTCGCGCCGCACCCTCGCCCTCGCTGCGGTCGCCAGCGTCCTGCTCGGCGGGACCTTCGTCGGCGCGAAGGCCGGCCTGTCGTATCTCCCGCCGCTTCTGTTCGTCGCCCTCCGATTCGACATCGCCGCCGTCGTGCTCCTCGGCTACATCGGCGTGACCCGATCACGGGACGAACTGCTCCCGCGAACCCGTGGCGATGTGCTGGCGATTCTCTCGACGGGGCTATTCGCCCTCGGCCTCGCGAACGCGCTGCTATTCGTGGGCCAGCAGTCCGCCACCAGCGCGGTCGCCGCCATCGTGTTCAGTCTCAACCCGATACTGACGCCGGTGTTCGCCGCTATCCTGCTCTCCGACGAGCGGCTCTCGGCCCGCGGCGGCCTCGGCATGGTTATCGGCCTGCTCGGCGTCGGTCTCGTCGTCAGCCCCGACCCAGCGATGCTCCTGAGCGGCGGCATCGGCAAGCTCGTTCTGTTCGCCGGCGCGACCAGCGCCGCGCTGGGCAGCGTCCTCATCCGGTGGTCCGGCGGCGGCCTGTCGAGTACAGTCCGGACCGCGTGGGCGCTCCCCGTCGCCGCTGCGCTCTGTCACGCGCTGAGCATCGGCATGGGCGAATCGGCGGCCACGGCGGTCTGGTCTCCGACTGCGATAGCGGCCCTGCTGTACGTCGGTATCTTCTCCGGGGCAATCGCCTACATCGCCTACTTCGGCCTGCTCGATGTCACCGGTGCGATCCAGGCTAACCTCATCTTCTACGTGGTCCCCGTCGTGTCGACGCTCGGCGGGTGGGCCGTGCTCGGCGAGGCTATCACCCCGACTGCAGTGGCCGGCTTTCTGACCATCTTCACCGGGTTCGCGGTGCTTGGCAGCGAGTCGGTCGATATCCACGCACTGCTCCCGGGTACCGCCGACGAGGGTGACACTGCCCCCGAGAGTCTCGGGATTGCGGACGAACCGCGCGGGTTCGAATCCGACTGAAATCGGCTAGTAGGGTGTCGTATAGCTGCTGTCTAGTTTAAATCGTTAGTACACCGAGTCCACCAGTCATAGAAATTCAGCAACGCATTCATACCGCCATCATGTGTCTACAATGGTGTGAATTTCAACGAAAACGGACGCATTCGACAGCTCTTGATACCGATTGGCGGATTGGCTCTGGTCATTCAGTCGATAGCGTTTGAATCTACGTTTGAAATCGTAGAAAGTCCCGGTGTTTCCGGGACCCTCAGAGACGTGCTGAGCGGTGGTCTGTTGCTGGTGGCAACGGTCTGCCTCTTCGGTGGCGTGTATCTACGTCTACGCGAAGCGTGACAGAGACACAGCCCTATGGTACAGTCGACTCAGACTCCTGCGGCCGAAAAAATACTACTCTGGAAAAACTGTCTGGACCCCCGTCGGACCACTGCGACTGTTTTTCGCAGCAACCGCACACACTGGGCGGTCACCGCGAACTGCGGAAAAGAAGGTCCGCCGGAAACTGATACCGTACGTCGGTTATATCGGCGGGATGATCGCCGGGTCCTCGGCGAGGAACAGCGTCTGCAGGCCGAGCGCCAGCGTCAGGATGACGCCGAGGATGACCACCGTTCGGACCATCCAGAGCCAGGTCGGGCCGAACGCCCGGAGCCCACCCGTTCCCTGTCGGAGCTCGGCAACTGCGCTGGAGGAGAGCACCCAGCCGACAAACACCAGAACGAGCAGCACCGACAGCGGGAGGAACAGCTTGTACGCGAGCGTGTCGAACCAGCCGAACCACGCCAGGTCCCAGGCTGACGGCAGACCCAGAGCGAACAGCCCAACTCCGAGAATTGCCGACAGCTGCACTCGCGAGTACGGCGTGTTGTCGACACCGTAGGAGACTGCAACTTCGAGCAGGCTGATCGCGGAGGAGATCGCGGCGATGAGGACAACGCCGAAGAACACGATACCGAGGAGTCGACCCCCGGGGAGCTGTGGGAACGCCGACGCCATCGCGACGAAGATGGCGGACGGGCCGCTGGTGTCGGGACTGATGTTGATGGCGAAGAGAATCGGGAACACGACGAGACCCGCCAGCACACCGACGAGCGTGTTCGTCACGACGATGATGCCACCATCGACCGGGAGGCTCTCGTCGTCACCGATGTACGAGGAGTAGGTGATCATGGCTGCCATCCCCAGCGAGAGGGTGAAAAACGCCTGTCCAACCGCGAACGGGATCAGGTCGCCGGCGTTCGCCGCCAGCGTGGAGAAGTCCGGCGAGAGGAAGTAGCTGTAGCCAGCGCCTGCTCCCTCGAGTGTGGTGACCCAGGCCGCCATCCCGATCATGAGGATGACGATGCTGGGGACCATCACCTTCGTCGCCTTCTCGATACCGTCCTCGACACCCACTGCGACGATGCCGACACAGATTAGCAGGAACAGCGCCTGCCCGGCGACAGCTTCTGGCCCACTTGAGATAGCGCCGAAGTACTCCGCGGAGTTTCCGAAGTATGCGCCCGTCGCGCTACCGAGGATATACCGCATGACCCACCCGCCGACGACGTTGTAATACGAGAGGATCCAGAATCCCGTAAAGACGCCCAGGCCACCGACGACCCGCCACTGCTTGAACCCGAGTTCTGCGAACGCGTCGACGGCATTACGGTTCGTTCGCCGACCGATGATGAACTCCGCCAGCATTGCCGGAAAGCCGATGAGCAACACGGCGACGAGGTAAAAGACGAGGAACACTGCGCCGCCGTTTGTCGCGGTCTTGAACGGGAACTGCCAGATGTTTCCGAGACCGACTGCGCTACCAATTGCTGCGAGAAGGAACCCGAGCCGTGAGGCCCACGTTTCTCTGTCACTCATTGTGATGCGGCATATTCTTTTGGGGTATAAAAACCACCGTGATTCCGGTTCGCAATACCATCCGATAGTATGACCAGTCTGACATCATTTGCGACGGCGAACAGCAGCAGCCGAGAGGTCCACACTGACACCTCCTTGCTGGTCATTTCTCGACAGCGTGGATATGTGACTTCGAATCTACCTATATGACCACGTCCAGAATCTGTACCTCAAATAATCAAAAACAAGTCCACGGTGAAAATTGTTGGGTTTGATTCATGTTCGCCGCGTACTGTGGAACGTAGGGACCGAACCCCCGGTTCTCGGACAACAGACATGGACTATTCAGATACAGAGCGGATTGTTGATGAATCGCTCGAGTTCCCAGCGACGCATACGGCTGTGATTGAACAGATCGGTGCCATTGAAATAACGTCTCCCTCCGGTAACTCGGTGACTATTCAGGAGACGTTAGACCCGGTCGAAGAGGAGAGTTATCTGACCGCGGATGCGCTTTACACCTCGATTATCGGCAATCTCGACGAGACATTCATTGGACGCAAGTACTATGATGATCGCGGGGGGATTGCAATCGGAACTGAGATCAGAGACGAATCTACCGTCTCCTTCTGACGATTGCTCCCGCTCATCCAGACCCCCGGTCGTCGTTCTGGACACGATATCGGTGGGTGACCAGGCAATCGCACCGATACCCTAAATAGTCAAACGTGAGTGGAGTGGTTCGTGCTGTCGGTGGAAGACGCTGTCCGACGGTCTAGCTAACAGTATCAGACCTCGCCGTACACCGGCACCGCTGCGCCGCTGGTCACGGTGGCGGCGTCCGAACAGAGGAACAACATCACGTCCGCGATGTCTTTCGGGTCGACCCACGTTTCGAAGTCGGAGTCGGGCATCATCTCGCGGTTCATCGGGGTGTCGATGACGCTCGGCATCACGGCGTTGGCTCGCACGGCCCCGAGGTTCTCCGCCGCGATGGTCTCGGTCAGGAGTCGGACACCGGCTTTCGATGCGCGGTAGATACCGTCGCCGTCACCGCCCTCCAGTGACGACCGCGCGGAAACTGAGACGATTGCGCCCTTGGTCTCCCGCAAGTGTGGAACCGCGTGTTTCGACGCCAGAAACATCGTCTTCAGGTTCACGTCGAACAGGAAGTCGAACGTGTCCACGTCCGTCTCGTGGATCGGTGTGCCACCCCGCCACGTTCCGGCGATGTTCAGCAAGTAGTCCAGTCGCCCGTGTTCGTCGACGACTGCGTCGACAGTCTCGGCGACAGCCTCCTCGTCGCTGAAGTCTGCCTGGTAGAGATCCACGCTGTCGGGATCGGACAACAGGAAGTCCTCGGTATTCGGTTCGATGATGTCGCTTCCACAGACGGTCGTCCCGGCTTCGAGGAACGCGTTTGCGACCGCGCTGCCCAGCGCCCCGCCGACACCCGTAACCAGTGCTATCTCACCGCCGAAATCAAATTCGACTGACATACATCTGTCAACGGATAGCAAGGGGATAAATGCCAATCCCCGGAAACGCGAGGACCGGGCCGGTAAACCGACGACGGGGTCCGCAGTAGCCGGTCTACGGCATGACGACGAGTTTGCCGAGGAAGCTGTCGTTCAGTACGTCGTTGTGAGCGGCCGGGACGTCGTCGAGGTCGTACCGGCGGGCGACGACCGGCGTTAGGTCGTCGTCGGCCATGAGCGTCGCCAGTCGGGAAAGCACCGCGCCGAACTCCGGTGTGTTGAACATCGAGACGTGGTGAACGCTGAGGGCTTTGGCCCGGCAGCGCGGGACGTTCTCGAACGTCGCCGCGAGGTCGGTGTTCCCGATAGCGGCGATTCGAGCGCCCTGGGCGGCCACCTCGGCATCGAATGCGAGGTAGTCGTCGAGTCGGTGGTCGAGAATCACGTCCGGCGCGCCGGCGTCGACCACCGCGTCGGCGAGGTCGTCCCGGCTGTAGTCGAACACGTCGTCCGCGCCGAGGTCGGCCAGATGGTTGTGGTAGGCCGGCGATGCTGTCGTCGTCACCTGCGCGCCGTTCGCCGCAGCCAACTGGACTGCAACGTGGCCTACGCCGCCGCTCCCGCCGTGAATCAGCGCCCGCTCGGCCGGCTCCAGCGAGCAGGCGTCGACGAGCGTCTGCCAGGCGGTGACGCCGACGAGCGCGACGGCCGCGCCCGCCTCGGCGGACACCCCGTCGGGGAGCCGCGCCAGATGCGATCCGGGAACAGTGACGTACTCCGCGCAGGTCCCCTGGAGCCAGTTCCCCAGCCCGGTCGCGAACGCCCGGTCGCCCTCGGTGACGGTGGCCACGCGCTCGCCGGTCGCGGCGACGGTCCCGGCACAGTCGGAGCCGGGTATCCAGGGCAGTTCGCCCGGCTCGTAGTCGCCGGCCCGGAAGTACGTATCGACCGGATTGATCGCCGCTGCCTCGACTTCGAGCAGGACCTCCTCCGGACCTGGTGTGGGTCGTTCGATGTCGTCGACGCGGAGCACGTCCGTCCCGCCGTATTCGTGGAATCGTACAGCACGCATTGGGGTATGCGTCAGGTGGTATCGGGAAAACCTTTCCCCACGGACTGAGCGGCCCCGAATACGCTTCTCAACATATCGCGGTACGTTGAGTGACAGCGCCGACAGCGAACGAGTTGGGTCAGGACTCATATCGGCGACTGCGGATGATATTATCAGAAAAACACAACTAACCAACGTTAGCCGTACCGGGGCTATGAATTTCCACAGTGGCCACAGCGTTTATCATCGGTGAAAATTGCGCACCAACGCTTTATTAGCACGTTTGCGTAGCACTGGATGATGGAATCAGATAGGGACTCGCCGCTCCCGAGTTTTATTGCTGGCAGTTACGCTGCTAGACTCGGGTTGGCGCTTTCATTCGCGATAATTGTTATTATCGCCGCCGGGGTCCTGACAAGCGTGCAGGCGTCCGCCACTCTCGAGGAAGACGTTGCGGACGACATCACGGCGCTGTCAGAGACGCAGGCCGCACAGTTGGACGAATGGTTGACGACATCGCAGCGGGATGTCCGATCAACGTCGCGACTCCCCGTGTTCACTGACGGGACGAACACGGAGAAACAGCAACGACTGGAGGAGTTACGGTCCAACGAGGAACTCCCGCCCGGTGTCGTCGCAGTGCACTACTTCGACACCGAGACAAACGAGATCCGTGCCAGTTCGAATCAGGACTTCATCGGGGTCAACGCTGCCGAGCAGGGGGCACCGTTCGCTACGGACCCGCCACAGTTCGACGGTCCCGACGACACGCATGTGACGGAGCCGTTCTCCGTCTCGGTCGTCGACCATCCGATAGTGGCCGTCGTTTCGCCGGTCCCCGGTGACGAAGACAGAGCGCTCGTGTATATGATCGACCTCCGGGAGAAGGCCGACCAGATATCGAACCAGCGCGATGGGTCGTTTACCACGGTCGTCAACACTGACGGCGAGTTCGTCTCCCACCCCAACACCTCGATGATCGGGTCGACAGCACCGATCTCGGAGATGGAGTCGAACCCGCTGGGGACGCTCGAACCCGGCGAGAGCGCCTTCCACGAAACGGACAGTATGCTGATGGGACTGAACCGACTCGAATCACAGGACTGGGTCGTTATGGTCCACGCTGATCGCCAGAACGCGTACGCCCTGAGCGACCAGATCAACTCTGACCTCATCGGGCTCATTTTGCTTGCCGTCGTCAACCTCGGACTCATCGGAGTCACGATCGGCGGAAACACGATCGCTTCGCTGCGACGGCTTTCGGTGAAGGCCGAAGCGATGGCCGAGGGGGAACTCGACGTCGACCTCAGCACGTCACGCGAGGACGAGTTCGGAACGCTGTACGCCGCCTTCGACAATATGCGGGCGAACCTCCGGACGCAGATATCCGAAGCCGAAACCGCACGGCAGGAAGCCGAGGAGGCCAAAGAGCAGGCACAGACGGCCCGTGAGGACGTCGAATCCGAACGCAACGAGATGGAGGCGCTGACCGGCCACCTCGAACTCAAGGCACAGCAGTACAGCGACGCGCTCGCCGCCGCCGCTAACGGTGACCTCACCGCACGGGTAGATACGGACAGTATGAACGAGGCGATGGCGGAGGTCGGCGAGGACATCAACACGACGCTGGATGCGCTCGAAGACACCATTGCCGACATGAAGGCGTTCGCGGCCAACGTCATCCAGTCCAGCGACCGCGTCAACTCGAACGCGGAGCGGGTCGACCAGGCCAGCAAGCAAGTGTCGAAGTCGATAAACGAGATTTTCGAAGGCACGACCGAGCAAAACGAGGGGCTGGAATCGGCGGCCGCCGAGATGCAGAACCTCTCGGCGACTGCACAGCAGGTCGCCTCCTCCGCTCAGCAGGTTGCCGACACGTCCCAGTCGGCCGCCGAAGTCGGTGAGGACGGCCGCGAAGCCGCCCAGGAGGCCATCGCGGAGATGAGCGCCATCGAGGACGAGACCGGCGAGACCGTCGAAGAGATCAACGCGCTCGACGACGAACTCGACGAGATCGGCGAGATCGTCGGCGTCATCACGAGCATCGTCGAGCAGACGAACATGCTCGCACTGAACGCCTCCATCGAGGCCGCCCACGCTGACGGTGACGGCGAAGGGTTCGCCGTCGTCGCGGACGAGATCAAGGGCCTCGCAGAGGAGACCAAAGAGGCCGCCGCCGACATCGAGCAGCGCATTGCGGGCATCCAAGAGCAGGCCGGCGACACGGTCGAGACGATGGAGTCGACCAGTAACCGGATTACTGAAGGCGTCTCGACGGTCGAGGAGACCGTCGACGCGCTGGAGACCATCGTCGAGTACACGGAAGAGGTCGACACCGGCATCCAGGAGATCGACCGGGCGACCGAGGAACAGGCCCGGACCGCACAGGACGTGATGGGGACCATCGACGACCTGACGACGATCAGTCAGCAGACGGCGACGGAGGCAGATACTGTGGCTGGCGCGGCACAGGACCAGTCCGCGTCCATCGACGAAGTGTCGGACTCCGCGACAGAACTCAGGCAGCGGGCTGACGACCTCGAATCGCTACTGGACCGCTTTACCGTCGAAAGCTCGGCCGGGACGGACACCGACAGCACGGCTGTGGTGGGGGACGACTAACAATGGCAACCATAACGACCTGGTTCACGCTGGGACTACTGGGTGAACTGCTCGGGACGGCCGTGCTGGCATACGGCTACACGCTCGTCCCCGAAGAGACGCGGAAGCGCTACCTCCTGTTGATAGCGATTCCCGGTATCGCCATCGTCGCCTACGCCCTGATGGCGCTCGGCTTCGGAGCGATGCAGAGCCAGGGCCACACGGTGTACGTGATCCGTTACGTTGACTGGCTGTTGACGACGCCGCTCAACGTCTGGTTCCTGGCGCTCCTTGCCGGTGCAAGCCGGGAGGACACGGTGAAACTCGTCGTCCTGCAGGCGTTGACTATCGTCTTCGGGTTCGCCGGCGCGGTCACGCCATCGCCGGTCAGCTACGTGCTGTTCGCGGTCGGCGCGGCGCTGTTCGGCGGCGTCATCTATCTCCTCTACGGGAACATTGCGGCGGCTGCGAAGTCGACCCTGTCCGACATAGAGATCAGCCTGTACCGCACGCTCCGGAACTTCGTCGTCGTCCTCTGGATGGTGTATCCGGTCGTGTGGCTGCTCGGTGCGGCAGGAGTGGGCCTCATGGACGTCGAGACTGCGACACTCGTGATCGTGTACCTCGACGTGGTCACGAAAGTCGGCTTCGGCGTCATTGCCTTGCTGGCAATGATGGACCTCGGCTCAGTCGGCGAGAGTGCCGAGGAGCTGACGGCGGTTGCAGGGGACTAGCGAGGGGCGCGAACGAAGCGAGGGGCGCGAACAGAGTGAGCGGCCCTCGTTGTCGCGAGCGGGGAGGAACGATCCGCGAGCAGTGAGCGGCCCTCGTTGTTGCGAGCGGCGACGGAAGGAGCCGTGAGCACTGAGTCGCCCTCGAAAATGCGAGCGGGGAGAGCGACCCGCAAGCACTGGGTCGGCCTCGTTGACGCGGTCGGCGGCGGAAAACCCGCGAGCGGTCCCGACTTTGCGAGAAACTCACGGCACGTCGTTGTGTCGCCTCAGCAGTGCCGGTCTTTCAGGACCGGTCCTCATTGACGCCACCAGACGGTTCTGCTTCGTCAGTCGCGTCGGTTGCCTCGGTCTCGTCTACGCTATCGAGTGCCTCCGGAAGCTGGTTCTCAATCAGCCAGAACGTCAACCGGTAGACGCCGTAGCCGAGCAGGACGAACAGCACTAAGTCGATGAGATACAGTTCGACGAATTCGAGGAGCGAGATTTCGCTGAGCGCGAGGTCACCGGACAGGATAAGAAACTCCAGCGTGGCGACGACGAACAGCGCGGGTGCAAAGAGGATCACGAGTCCGATAACGAGAATTGCGAGCCGTTTCTGTGCGGGCGAGACAGGCATACCTACGGTATTGGCGTCCAGACAGATAGTTCTGCACGCCTACCCAGCCAGTACCGGGCGGCTACGTTACACGACAGCTGTCAGCGCAGCGAATAAACGGCGACCAGAGAACGACGCTACTGCACAACAGGGAACGCGCCCGGTCAGTGGATGCCCATCGCTTCGATCTGCTCCTGATACCGGTTGCGGATGGTGACCTCTGTCACTTGGGCCACGTCGGCGACCTCGCGCTGGGTCTTCTTTTCGTTACACAGCAGCGAGGCGGCGTAGATGGCCGCGGCGGCGTAGCCGGTGGGTGATTTCCCCGAGAGCAGGCCCTGCTCGGCGGTGGTGTCGATGATCTCGTTGGCCTTGGACTGGACTTCCTCGGAGAGTTCCAGTTCGGAGGCAAAGCGGGGCACGTACTGCTTGGGGTCGACCGGCTCCATCTTCAGTTCGAGTTCCTGGGCGACGTACCGATACGTCCGCCCGATCTCCTTCTGCTCGACCCGGGAGACGTCCGAGACCTCCTCCAGGCTCCGTGGGATACCTTCCTGTCGACAGGCCGCGTACAGACAGGCCGTGGCGACGCCCTCGATGGACCGACCGCGGATGAGGTCCTCGTTGAGCGCGCGTCGGTAGATGACCGACGCGACCTCTCGAACCGACCGTGGCACACCGAGTGCGCTGGCCATGCGGTCGATCTCCGACAGCGCGAACTGCAGGTTCCGCTCGCCGGCGTCTTTGGTTCGGATGCGTTCCTGCCACTTCCGGAGGCGGTGCATCTGGCTCCGCTTCTCCGAGGAGAGCGACCGACCGTAGGCGTCCTTGTCCTTCCAGTCGATCTGTGTGGTCAGCCCCTTGTCGTGCATCGTCTGGGTCGTGGGGGCTCCGACGCGTGACTTGGACTGGCGTTCGGAGTGATTGAACGCCCGCCACTCCGGCCCGCGGTCGATGTTCTCGTCCTCGATGACGAGGCCACAGTCCTCGCAGACGAGTTCACCACCGCCGTCGCTAGATATGGACTCCGACTCACACTCGGGGCAGGTCTGCTGGCCCGTGCTCTCGGACTCCTCCTCGCGTTCCTCCTGGTCAGAATCCCGCTGGCGCGTCGGCCGTTCCATGTGTTCTTTTACGGAGAAAAGCCAATCACGTATAAATGTTTGGGCGAGACCAACAGTTTTGCCTGATCTGGATGCTGGCCGCGGATGCTAGCTGGAATAATCATGTTAAATTTAGCTAGAACTGTCTATGTTTCGAACGAGCGGTGGGTGTAACCGGCTGACACACCCCGTTCACACTCCGCGATGATGCTGGAGCGCGGACGGATCGGTAGCGGTCGACCGGCATATCGCGCTCTTTTAGTCCGGGACTCTCCCACTCTGACGTATGAGCAAGGTCAATATCGGGCTTCGTGGCTGGCGCTTCGACGAGGACGTACTCGGGCCGGACGGACGGGTCCGGCCGCTCAAGACGATGGAACCGGAAACCCGCCAGCGGCTGCTGGTGCTCGCAGAGCGGGTCGTCGACCCCTGTGACGCCTGCTGGCTGATTCACGGCGACGAAGACATCGAGCAGTGCAACGTCGCGGATGCTATTTACGGGGAGCCGATGGGCGAGGTGGTCGTCTGCTCGGACCACGAGACGGACTTCATCTACTGGTTCCGCGAGGAGGGCGGCGAGGCCCACGCCGGAGAGACGGACCTGGCCTCGGCCTTCCACGAGTGGTTCCTCGACGGGAACCGCGCCCCCGAGGGATATGTCGGCCTCGAACACGTCGAGGAGGACCCGACAGCGCTGCCGGAGGCCCCCGACAGGGACGAAGCGATTCCGGGACTCGAAGAAGAAGTCGAGCAGATGGACGAGGAAGACCTCGACACAATTGATATGGACCTGAGCGACCTGGACGTATGATTTCGGTCGCCGTCGTCGATGCAGAGACACCGGGCAACGTCGGCACCATCGCCCGCTCGATGAAGAACTTCGGCCTGTCGGAACTGCTGCTCGTCGACCCGCCGGAGCTGGACCCCGACGGCGAAGCGTACGGCTTCGCCGGACAGGCCCGCGACGACATCCTCCCGAACGCCCGGACGGTAACGTTCGACGAGATCGTCGAGAACTACCACACCGTCGCCTGCACGGCGACGACGAACGAGGACCCCGCCAACCACGTCCGGTATCCGGCGACGACGCCGGCCGACCTTGCCGACTCGCTTCAGGATGTCGAGGGCGACATCTGCGTCGTCTTCGGCCGCGAACGGGTCGGGCTCTCGAACGACGAACTCGCACGGCTGGACGTCGTCTGCTCTATCCCGGCCAGCGCGTCGTATCCGGTGTTGAACCTCGGTCAGGCGGCCACCATCGTGCTCTACGAACTCCGCGAGCTAACTGTCGACGAGACCCAGCACCCCGAACAGCTGCACACGCTCGCCGCGACGCCGGCCGTCGAGGGGCTACACGAGGAGTTCGACCGCTTCCTCGGCGCTATCGGTCACCCCGAAGAGAAACAGCACAAGGCCCGGCGGCTGTTCCGCCGGGTGCTCGGGCGTGCACAACCCACTGGCCGGGAGACAAAGACCCTCCGCGGCCTGTTCCGGCAGGCCCGACAGCGAATCGAGCGTGCCGAAGACGAGTGAGGTTCAGTCGTGTTTCCCGGGACCGGTTCCGGAGTCGAACAGCGCGCCGATGACGGCGTCGTGAGCCTTCCGCAACCGGTAGTGCAAGGTCGGCGCGGAAATGTCGAGTGTCGCAGCCAGTTCCTCCGCGGAACTCCCTCGCGGCCAGTCGTAGTAGCCGCGTGCGTAGGCAGTCTTGAGTGCGGCGGCCTGTTTCGGCGTCAGCCGGTCGCGTATCCGCGTCTGGAAATCCGTGGCCGTCGAGACTGGCTGGTCGACGTACTGCTTGCTCCGCAGTTCTGTCCCGGGCGCGATCTCTTGAATCGCCTCGACGACGGCGCGGACGTTGATGTCCGGTGCCATCTCCGCTGTGAACCGCAGGTCGCCGTCCGCTGCGACGGCCCGCCGCACGGCCCCGCCGTAATCTGCGAGCGTGTCGAGCGGCGATGCGGATATCTCGTCGAGCGCGACTTCGAGCAGGGGCGCTCGGTTCTCCGCCGCCGTTTCCACGACGGTACAGGACTCGACCGAGGGCGTCTCAGTGAGCGCCTGACACACCCGGTCAGTGTCCACACCGCTGATGCGAACGTAGTGGAGGCAGTTCCCGGAACTGGTCGGGACGCGCCGTTCGAGCGTAAACGAACAGTCGAGCATCGCTGAGAGGCCGGCGAAGGCGTCATCGGAGTCCGGCGTCAGGAATTCGAGTTCGACCGTTGTCGCCGCCAGCAGTGACTGCTGACTGTGGACTCGCTGGATAGAAAGCGCGATAAGTCGCCCTAGATCGGCCAGGATACTCGACTCACGACAGCCAATCGTGGCTTCTGTCGAT
This sequence comes from Haloarcula sp. CBA1122, assembly GCF_009741785.1. NCBI lineage: Archaea > Methanobacteriati > Methanobacteriota > Halobacteria > Halobacteriales > Haloarculaceae > Haloarcula > Haloarcula sp. CBA1122. The sequence continues at coordinate 7,002 of NZ_WPCB01000056.1, read as the reverse complement.
GCATACACCATCAGGACGCCGTACGTGGTCTCGCCAGTTGTCAGGGGAACAGCCGCGACGGAGCAGCGGTCTGCGAGTAGTGGGCGGTCCATCCCGGTGTCCGAGGGCGTCGACACGTCGGTGATATCCTCGACGACCTGTACCTCGCCGGTGTCGATGGCATCGATGGCGAGACTGTGCTCGCCGGGCGAAATATGCTCCGGCGTTGCCGTGTCAATCCCAGCGGCGGCACTCAGTGTTATCCTCGTGGCACTCCCGCGGCTCCCGGCCCACACGGCCTGGTACAGGTCCGATTCAGTGAGATGCGTACACACTGCCGATTCGATTTCCTCACGCGTCTGTGTGTCCTGTAGCGCCTTCGCGATCTCTCTGCCCAGCACGTTGAGCCGCTGTGTCTGTTCGAGTTCGTCACGCTGTCGTTCGAGTTCGGCCTGCCGGTCTTTGTGCGCAGTGATGTCTCGGGCGACGAAAATGACGGTATCGAGGTCGTACGTGCGGCTTTCCAGCGGCGCGACCCGCGCCTCGAACCACCGCTTGCCACCGGGAAGCTGCAGTTTGTACTCCACAGATTGGAACGACCCGGTCCGCAGGGCTGCACGAACGGTCGCCAGTAGCGAATCAGCGGTGTCGTGGGGAAGAAACTCGTGTAGCGTCTGACCGACAAGCGTGTCCGTATCGTCGACCGTCACCATCGTCTCGGGATCGGTCAGACAGTCGAGAAATCGCCCTTCCGCATCAATGATGAAACTGGGGTCTGGGAGGGCAGTATTCAACGCGCTTCGCTGTTCCGTGTGGCGCTGTCGTTCGAGTTCGTAGCCCGCCCAGTCCGAGAGCAACCGGACGAACGTCAGATCCCACTGCGTGAACACTGTCTCGCGTGGTTCCAGCCCGTAGAAGCAGAACGTCCCGTACACGGCCCCGTCGACGACGACGGGCGCGCCGATGTAGTTCGCGATTCCCCACTCCGGGTCAGCGAGGTCCGGCGCGTCCGCAGCAACGTCACTGATCGCGAGCGGTTCGCGGTGTTCGACGACGTGTCTGCAGTTCGGGAGGTCCTCGATGCTGGTCGTGCTGCCGGCTTCGAGGTCGGCAGTCGCCGGTGCAGTGACTGCCTCGAACACGTACTCGTCACCGTGGACCCGGGAGAGCGTCCCAAACGACGTATCGAGCGTCTCACAGCCGAGTTCTAGCAGCGCGTTGAGCTGTTCCGTGAACGTCCGGCTCGAATCGGTACAAATGTCGTAGGCCGTTTCGAGCACCGACTCCCGTTGCTTGCGGGCCGTGATGTCGATATGTGCGATGGACGCATACGTCTCCCCGTTGATAGTGAACGGGGCGGCGTACAACCGGAACCACCGTTGCGATGACGGGGCGTGACATGGATATTCAAGTTCGAACGTGGGTTGTTCGCCAGCGAGGACGGTTCTGATCCCGTCGGCTGCCTGTTGCCCGGTCGCGTCGTCAGCCATGTCAGCGACGTCGAAGTAGTTCACGCCCAGCGTATTCGGTGTCAGCTCTGTTCCGTTTGCCCGGCCGAACTCGCTCCACGTCTCGTTCGTCGAGAGGATCACCCCGGACTCGTCTACGATCGCAAACATGAGTGGTAGTGTATCCATGGCTGGCCCGTACAGGGCTGGGATATCATGGCCATCCATGACACTTGGGACCATGAGTCAAAGTGTGGCGGCGAGCTACTTAACGCCCGGTGTCTAGTTAGAATAGTAATATTTTCTCGGGGAACACGTCTGTGGTGAATACTATGCAGAAACCGAACTCCAGAGCTCTATTCGGGCTGATTTGAACACAAACTTGGCAAAACAACTACCAGATATTCACATACTAACCAATTACCGATTGACCCAGATATATCACCCATGAATCCGATTCGTCCCGATTTATTCTAGGGGCCTAGAGAGAGTGCTTAGGACAGTTACCGCTGTATCGAGGCACAGGATACTCAACATCTCACTATGGATTCCACTGCCAATCCGGTTCGCGTCGAACTGTTCGTCCGGTCCCTCTGTCCGGGAGATGCAACGCAACAACAGAACTACCTGATTGACCGGTTACAGGCTCTCGAGGACGCGGGCTATATCGAGGATCTGTCGATATTAATCTGGGGGCGCCGGATCGAACCGCGGCTCGCACAGCGGACTGCGGAGGGACGACACCTGTTGGAGCGGCTTTCCATGTTCGAACAGTGGGAGCGCGACGCCGATGCCTCGCTTGCTGCCTTCGACTGGGAGCACCCGCTGACGAACATGGTTTCTGACGAATCGGTCAGCGTGATCACGCTGCCGACGCTTGCCCTCGCCGAATACGTTGATGATGACCTCACGCATGTCGCCCCCTGTACGCGGGATGGAACGGTCCACCGCGTCACCGACCGTGTCAACCGTCTCGCGGATGCCGCAGACCTAGCCGACGAACTCGAACACGAGCGTACCGTGGTACAATAGCGTTCGAACCGCCCCAAACCTGCCACGATAGCTGTCCCCATCCAGCACCATACCAATCAAAATGAATACGAAACAAACTGAGATCCCCGACTCGCTTCCGCTGGACGACCGACTGTCGCTCCTGTCGTCGCACTACCGGCGGTACCTCCTGTACGGGCTTTCACAGTACACGACGCCGGTTTCACTAGCCGTACTCACGGATACGGTGACCGAATTCGAACACGGGACACCGGCCGAACAGCACCGCGACGAGCGACTCAAGATTTACACGGCCCTCTATCACAACCACCTTCCGCGGCTGGTCGATGCCGGTGTCGTCCAGTACGACCAATCGGAAGATATGGTCGATATCGGGCCGAACGCGCCGGCGCTCGTCCCGTTGCTCGAGGAGACAATGGAACACGACCTGTCAGCAAGCGGTGACGGCCTGTCATCGAACGCCGTCGATATCGACTCTTTACGCCCCGAACGGAGCAATTAAGCCCGCTTCTGTATCTCCGAGCGCAACACGTCGCTAACTGTATCGCCGTCAGCTTTGCCACGGAGTGCGCCCATGCACTCGCCCATCAGTGCCGAGAACGCCCCCATCCCCTCCTCGGCGATCTGGTCCTCGTGGCGCTCGACGACCTCGACAACGGCGTCCCGGACCTCCGACTCGTCGACGCCGCCCAGTCCTTCCTGCTCGACGGCTTCCTGGGCCGTCAGCGACGGGTTCTCTGCGAGGGCTGTCAGGAGGTCCTCGATCCCCTCACGCGGCACGTCTCCGCCATCGACCAGCAGGATTGCGCCCCACAGGTGCTCGTCGGTGAGGTTCCCGACGGGCACGTCGTCGCGGCGGAGTTCGGTCAGCGTCGACTCCAGCGTCCCGGCGGCCAGCGTCGGGTCGACGCCCTCGCCTTCCACAAGCGCCTCGAACAGCGGCCACCGCTGGCCGTAGGCGACCTGTTCGGCGAGGCCGGAGCCGAGGTCGAACTCGCTCTCGTACCGGTCGACCTTCTGGGTGAGTAGCTCCGGAGTCTCGACTTCGGTCACGTCGGGTTCGACCGGTGGCACGTCCGTCTCGGGGTACATCCGGGCCGCGCCGGGGAGCGGTCGGAGGTACCGCGACGTGGCGTCCTCGTTCGCGTCCCGCGTCTCCTCGGGGACGCCTTCGAGCGCGGTCTCGGCCCGTTCGGCAACGGCGTCGATAGCCAGTTCGGCGGTCTCCGGGTCGTCGGCGACGATGGCGACAGCGTCCTCGGGACCTGCGCCGACGGCGTCCCGAAGTGCCTCGACTTCCGCCTCGGTGACACCGTAGGCCGGGAGTTCGTCGGTGTGGAAGATGCCGCCCGCGCCGTGGCGCTTGGCGTGGTCGGACAGCTCCGTCCCGAGCCGGCGGTCGGGCTGAATCTCGCGGCCGACCAGGCCGTCGAAGCCCGAAAGCAGGAGGCCCTGTACCTCGCCGCCCGAGGAGAGCGCGCCTTCGATGACGCCCGACTCCGTGTCTTCGAACACCCCGGTCACGTCCTGTGGCTCGCCGACGGCGGCGTCGCGTCCGGCGAGTTCGTCGGCGATGTCCAGCAGTTCGACCTGCCGGCGGACCTCGTTGCGGACGAGGTCGTCGATGTCGTCGAGGCTCTGGACGCCCTTCAGTTCGATTCGTGCGCCCTCCTCGATGGAGACGTTCACGTCCTGTCGGATGGTCCCGAGGCCGCGCTTGACCTTCCCGGTCGAACGGAGGAGCATCCCGATTCGCTCGGCGGCCTCGCGGGCCTGCTCGGGCGAACTGATGTCCGGCTTCGTGCCGATTTCGACCAGCGGGATGCCGAGCCGGTCGAGCGAGAACCGGACACCGTCGGCGGTCTCCTCGACGCGCTGGCAGGACTCCTCCTCCAGTAGCATGTCCTCGATACCGACCGGGCCGGCGCTCGTCTCGATGGCCCCGTCGTTAGCGACCAGCATCGACCGCTGGAACCCCGTGGTGTTCGACCCGTCGACGACGATTTTTCGCATGACGTTCACCTGGTCGACGACGGACATATCCAGTAGCTGGGCGATTTCCAGCGTCGTCTCCATCGCCTCGCGGTCGACGCGGTGGGGTGGCTCGTCGTCCTCCTCGACGAGGCAGGTCGTGTCGTAGGCCAGGTACTCGAACTCCCGGTCGACCATGCTCTCCTCTAAGGCCGCCTGGTCGATCTCCCCGAGTTCGCTCTTGGTCGGGTGCAGATAGCGGGTAAAGGAGCGCTCGCTCTCCTCGGGTTCGCGGATCGTCGTCGGACAGTCACAGAACAGTTTCGTCGCGGTGTCGAGTTGCTGGTGGATCTCCAGCCCGGCGACGAGCCCCAGCTCCTCGTAGTCGTACTCGGTCATTGTCGAGGTGTCCGGGACCGGGGGCCAAAAAACGCACCCTTCCCGCGCTCGCCGCCGTGCTTTTGACGCTCTCTCCCTCACTGTCAGTATGCGCTGGCTGTCGACAGCCGCGGTGGCCGTCCTGCTCCTGACAGCCGGCTGTAACGCCTTCGTCGGCGCTGAGGCCGCAAATCAGGGTACCGTCACGCCGGCCCCGGTCCCGACAGCAGCGGAGTCGGACACGGCAACGACGCTGGACTCGCCGCCCGGCGTACCACGGAGCGCCTCGAAAACGTCGCGCTCCTGTCCGCCGCCCACCGGCAGGCACTCAACGGCACTACCTACACTCTGAACGAACGCTACACCGAGCTCACAATCGGGAACGACAGCAGCTCCGTCCGGCGCACCGAGACTGTCGCCGTCGAATCACTAACGCGGTATCGCGACGAGATGGTCAGACTGACGACTGACTCGAACGGGACCGTCGGGCGGTACGAGCAGTCGACCTACGCCGACGGCACCAACTGGTACGAGCGGCGGGACGACGGCACCGTCGAGCGCCAGCGCGGCGAGGTCCGCTTCAGCCGCGACAAGTACGCTTACCGGACGGCGTTCTACCTGAATCGCTACGCCGTGGTCAACCAGAGTTCTACGACCGTCGTCACCAGTGACGGCAGCCAGGCCTACCGGATTCGCGGTTCCGGCGGTGAGATTCCGACTACAGAACGGCTGGAGGAACTCCGAATTGAACTGCTGGTCGAACCCGCGGGCCTCGTCCGCCGATTCAGCGTTTGGTATCGCACCGAAGACCGCATCGTCGAATACAGCTTCTGGTACGAGGACATCGGCGAGACGACGGCGGAGCGGCCGGCGTGGCTCAACGAATCAACGCCGATGAACTGAGTCGGGCCAGCACGCGGCACCGCGCATCCAGCGGCTAGAGACGGTCCGTTTCCGTTCGAACTTCGTCGGTTCCGGACGTGCTCCCGGCCCGGTCGTCGTAGTACTTCCGGCCGATGAAATCGTCGTCGAGGTTCCCGACGAGGGAGTTATACAGCCCCTCTGCGGACTGGTACGTGGCTTCGCTGGTCCGAGCCAGCACCTCACTCATTTCGACGGAGTCGCCGTTCTGGGCGACCAGCTCGACGTCGCCGAGCTGGTGGACGATAGTGGTGTGGTCGGCGGGGAACTCACAGGCCTGGTCGAACAACTGCAACGTTTCCGAGTAACGCATCTGTATCACATACTCCGTTTCATAATTAAAAAACATTATGAATTTGGATTGTTCGGTGATCATCCTCGCCGACCAGATCCGGTTGTTGAGGCGAGACCTGATATTTCGATCCACTTGCGCGGGAAAACATATCACACACCGTGACATACGTTTCCATATGACAGTCAGACCGGCAACTCCGGATGATGTGACGGCAATCAACCAGGTTGCGACGGCTGCCTGGGAGACGGATTACCCGTTGCTCACCCAGGAAACAGTCGAAGACGGCGTTGGCGACTGGTATTCGCCCGAGCAGATCGAATCGGAACTGGTCGAATCGCAGACGCTCTTGTTCGTCGCCGAGCGCGAGGGACGCGTTGTCGGGTTCGCACACGCGACGTGGCACGAAACCGACCGCGTGGGGTACATTCTCCGGCTGTACGTCCATCCCGACTACAGGCGCGAGGGCATCGGCCGGACCCTGCTAGAACGGACCTGCGAGGAACTGTTCGAGCACGACATCGACCGGATCAACGCGATGGTCCTTTCGGCGAACGAGCCCGGAGCCGAGTTCTACAAGGGGTTCGGGTTCGAGTTCGCCGACGAGAGCGAAACCGAAATCGGCGGCGAGCGCTACCCCGAGAGCCGCTACGTCCTTGCGGACGAGTTGCGGGTCTAGAAGCATCAGCCGTGGTGGCCCAATGCTGTTTCCCGCGGTGACGGCTGTCCGTCGGCACAGAACCGACCAGAAAACAGAGACACAACAGGGGACACTGCTGTTCGCGGCTCCCGCTGTCGTCGCTCGCATTTCGGGGACCGGGACCCTCACAGCGCCGTTCCGGTACGAGAAATCTCACTCCGTTCGGCTCTCGCTGCTCACGGGTCGTTCCTCCCCGCTCGCCTATCCGAAGGCTTCGCTTCGCTCAGCCTTCGCTACTCCATCACGGCTCCTCACGTCGCCGTTCCGGTACGAGGGCCGCTCACTCCGTTCGCGCCCCTGCT
>NZ_WPCB01000012.1:0-86583 GCF_009741785.1 Haloarcula sp. CBA1122 | reverse complement strand
GGCCTCTCGCCGTTCCGCGGCCAGAACAACGTCCAGGGGCGGGGGCGGCGACATGGGAACCCTGCCGGGGAGTCTGCCGGGCTATCAGAACCCGGCGGACGACGAGGTCGGCGAGAAGTTCGCCGACGCGTGGGGCGAGCGACCGCCCGAGGAACCCGGGCTCAAAGTGCCGGAGATGCTCGCCGAGGCCCACGCGGGGAACCTCCGCGGTATGTACGTGGTCGGCGAGAACCCGGCGCTCTCGGAGCCAGACATCCAGCACGCCGCCGAGGCCCTGGAAGACATGGAGTTCCTCGTCGTCCAGGACATCTTCATGACCGAGACGGCGGACTACGCCGATGTGGTGCTGCCCGCAGCCACCTCGCCGGAGAAACACGGCACGTTCACCAACACTGAGCGACGCATCCAGCGGGTCCGGCCCACGTCTGAGCCGCCGGGCGAGGCCCGCCAGGACTGGGAAATCACGCAGGCGCTGGCTCGACGGCTGGGCTACGACTGGGACTACGACCACCCGCGGGAGGTCATGGACGAGATCAACTCGCTCGCGCCAATCTACGGCGGTGTCACCTACGACCGGCTCGAATCCGGCGAGGAACACGGCCTGCAGTGGCCCTGCTGGGACGAGGGCCACGAGGGCACGCCGTATCTCTATGATTACGAGGACGGCAATTTCAATTTCGAGGACGGCAAAGCCCGCTTCGTTCCGGCCGACGGCGGGCACCCCGGCGAAATTCCCGACGAGGAGTACCCGCTGACGCTCACTTCGGGTCGGGTGCTGTATCACTGGCACACGGGCCAGATCACCCGCCGCGTCGAGGGGCTGATGAGCCACGTCGGCGAGAGCTTCGTCGAAGTACATCCCGAGACGGCCGAGAAGCTCGGCATCGCCGACGGCGAGTACGTCCGCGTCGAGTCCCGGCGGGGCGATATCGTCGTCAAGGCACAGGTCACCGACCGCGTCGGCCCGGGGACGCTGTTCATCCCGATGCACTTCGCAGCTGGCGCGGTCAACAAGCTTACCGGCGAGACGTTCGACCCGACCGCCGGCATCCCCGAGTACAAAGTGTCGAGCGTCCGCGTGGAAGTCCTGGGACCGGAAACGGACGAAGCGGTGCTCCGGACGCCAGACGCCGGTGGGAAACAGATCCGGAAGCGAGGGGCGGGCGACGACTGAACCGGGGCGTCCGCTTCCAGCCAATACGTGGAATCATGAGCTGTCCCACAAGATACACCAACATATTTTGCATATACAACCATATCTGATTATGATCTAACTATAAATACTAGATTTGAACATATATTTAGCCATACTAACGACATCATAGACTTTTGACTGGGAAACGTGTGTGAACTCTGTTGAAGACTGACCAAATAGTGTGATTTTAATATAAGCTGTCTGCTCTTGGCTCAGCTCTCACTCGCGCGGTCCGGCCGGTCGGTCCGCGATCTCATCGAGGAGGTCGACGAGAGACTCGGTCGCCAGCTCCAGCAGCGTCTCCCCGCGTTCGGCGCTCCCCTCGCGCGGGTCACCGACGACACCGTTTTCGGTGAACTCGTCTGAATCGAACGCGAGGTTGACGCCGCTTTGCCACTCCCCCCAGCCGTCGCTGCCACCGGCCGCCGCCTCGTCCAGTCGGTCCTCGTGGACTGTTTCGGTATTCGTGTGCTGGAGGAGCGAGGTTTCCAGCGGCCCACCGTGGCCCATATCGGTGCTGTGGTCGCCGACCGCGTTGAACCATGTGAACGGAACGGCGAAGGCCTCGTCGTGGCGGGTTATCTTGCCGGACACTTCCCGCAAGGCGTCGATGTTGCCGCCGTGGCCGTTGACCAGCACCACATGGTCCCAGCCGTGGCTGGCGAGGCTCCGGACGATGTCACGGACGTAGGACCGAAACGTCGATTCGGAGGTCCACAGCGTGCCGGTGAACGCCCGGTGCTCCTCGGCGACGCCGACGGGGACTGCCGGTGCGACAACGACGTGGTCGTCGTACTGCTCGGCACCGCGTTCGGCGACCGCCTCGGCGTCGAGCGTGTCCGTCCCGAGCGGCGCGTGTGGTCCGTGTTGCTCCGTGCTCCCGACGGGAAGCAGCGCCAGGCTCGTCTCGACAGCCGCCATATCAGTCCAGGTTTCCGTCTGTAGATCCATGGTCACGTCTCTGTACGAAGCGGAAATAAAGCCCAGTCTCTCTCCGCCTGTTACGGTTGGTTGCCATCTACACAAAGTGGAACACGTACGGCCCGGACCACACCTCAACTGCGGAGCGACTGCTCATACTGCCGGCTGTAACTATTTCAAGAGATTCGCCACCCCGAAGTGGCGAGATTCTTCACAGACGTACAGCCGGCAGTATCAGTCCCCGGTCGAGGCAGGGTTGTTCCGCCGTGACCAGATCAGCGGTGTCCCGCCGGATTCGACCACCCGAACAGTCAGGTAGACAAGCGAGACGATGGCGGCATACTCGATCACACTCGCTACCAGATGTAGCTCGGTCGGGATATGCACCGATACGATTACCGGCGGCTGATTCATCGATGCATGGAACAGGGCGACGAGCCAGAGGTTGCCCGTCAGTGCGTATACGCTCCCGTAAGCGAGTCCCATGAGCGTCAGTCCGAGGAGTCTGGCTGCCAGCGTGGAACCGACGCCGTGCCCCGATGCGAGAAACCACCGCGGGAGATGAAACAGGGCAAATAGGACTGCGACGAGGCCGATACCAGCCAGCACCGCACGCCGAGTCGTCCCGCCGGCCAGCCTCGTGAATTTCTCCTGCAGGTACGTGCGAAAGAGGAGTTCTTCCGGGATCGCAGTGAACAGAAGCGAACTGAAAAGCGCCGCGAGATACAGCAGCGGGTGGGCAGCGGTTCTCGACAGCGAGGCGTCGAACCCGGAGATCCCACCCACCGCGAGGGCGACCGCGACAAGGTTGTACAGTCCCCAGAACGCGATGACCACCCCGATCACGGGTATCAGTGTGCGAACAGGCGGGAGCAGAGAGCGCGGTGAGACGGTCTCAATTCTGAGCGCACCAACGGTGAGTGCGACGAGGAAGACACCCCAGAGCATTCCCAAGACGGGCGGCGGCGATGCGCCGGGGAAGATGATCACCAGTCCGGAGAGGACGACAATTACCAGGAGGTACGCTACAACGGGAACCAACGGCCCGCTGCTGAATCTCGGCAGGCCAATATCAGGGCACAACATCCAGTCGGAATCCGATGGCCGACCCAAAATTATCTTCCATCTCGCAGTCCGGTGCAAATCCGTCGACGACGAGTACCAAGGTGTGTGAATCGGCCACAACCCACAGCTCTCGACGTTTAAAACCAGTTTTTAGTCTCTGGTAGCTTTAGTATGCTCCCGACCGACGGGGCAAACGCCGGCGACCGCCTGAGACGGTTCCCGGCTGCCAGCGCCCTCCCCGTATGCCGCCGGTTTCCACGAATCGGAATCCATCCCAGTCCGGGTGTCCACACGGCAACGGGCACACCCCGCCCTCCCCGTTGTCGACTGCTCAATTAACAGTGCGTTGGTACTACAGTTGAGACCCACACCACAGACCGAAAGTAACCATGAAACGACGTGTATGCCGGTTATACTGTTGCTATGTGAATGTACGTGCGTCGGTTTTCACAGGCGACGTGTTCTACGATATGTATCACCGAGTGGCCGGACATCTCGGTACGGCACTCGATTCCCGGGCAGTGTTCGCTGAGAGGCCGGCGCCCCACATTCCGACGGGCGTATCGCGGCAGGTGGTCAGCAGTGCGTGATCGGACTGTTCTGCTACTGGCCGTCGTCGCAATCGTATCACTCACTGGTAGCATCGCAATGCTCGCAGTGGCAGGGCCAACAGACCCCCGTCCGGATAGGGCCGATGCCGCATCAGTATCGGTGTCGGACGGAGCAGCCGGCCGGTTCGCACGTCTCCACACGGCCGGGGTCACAGGTTCGAACGTCTCGGTCGGCATCGTCGATCCGACCGGATTCGATACGGAGTCAGAAACGATTGCCGGACAGGTCACCGAAACACGGAGCTTCGGCGGTGGGTCCGTAGACGACACACGGGAGGCACACGGAACCGCGACGGCCGCCGTCGTGTCGCGGACCGCACCGGACGCCGACCTCTATCTCGCCCGGGTCGATAGCGTCGACAGTTACCGACAGGCAGTCAACTGGCTCGTTCAAGCGGATGTCGACGTGATTGTCGCACCCGTTTCGTTCTACGGGCAGCCAGGCGATGGAACCGGACCGGTCGCCCGGAGTGCGACGCGAGCGACGGAGAGTGGGTCAGTGTTCATCGCCCCAGCCGGTAATCTCGCGCAATCCCACTGGTCGGGGCAGTACACGTCCGAGGACGTAAAGAATCGGACGGTCACGTTTACCAACGGGAGTCGGGAGAATTACGTTCGAGGCGGGACCGAAATCACGGTCTGGCTCTCGTGGGACCGGGGCCATGCAGACGAGGAGTACACAGTCGAACTGTACCGGACGAACGGAACCGACTCCCGTCTCGTCGCCCGCTCACAGCCCTACCGCGGTGACGATGTACCAAACGAGCGGATCGTTGCCGACGTCAGACCCGGCGACTACTATCTCGTCGTTCGAGGGCCAGCATCGCCGACTGGCGCGCGGCTCCGGCTCGTGTCACCGACGCACGACCTCCAGCACACGACGACTCGGAACAGCATTGTGGCTCCGGGCACGGCCCGGAAAGCCATCACTGTCGGGGCGTACAACAGCCGTATCGACCAGCTCGAACCGTTCAGTTCACGAGGCCCGACAGTCGATAACCGGGTCGGCGTCGACGTCGTGGCCCCGGACAGACAGTTCGCCGCCGCAGCACCTGACGGCTTCGTCGGCTCTTCGGCCGCAGTCCCCTACGTCGGTGGCACCGCAGCCTTGCTGCTGGATGCAAACGAGTCGCTGTCCCCCCGCGAAACCGAACACCTGCTGGAACGGACCACGAGAGACGTGGGACGACCGGGACTCGACAACGGAACCGGCCACGGGGCGGTCGAGCCAGTCCGCGCGGTCCGGGCTGCACAGAACCGTACTGATGGTTAAAACTCGTTTTAACCCAGCCACAGACCTTTGAAGAGTGCCGTATCATATATCCGACAGTGACCCATGTCGAGCCCTATCGAAACGTTACAGGAGCGGACCGGGACAGCAGACGAATCACCGCGGGTACTCGGTGTTGCGGAGAACGAAACCGACGACGTTCTCGACGCGCTCGCATCGGACACCAGCCGGTCGCTGTTCCGCACGCTGTACGACGAGCCTGGAACGCCGTCCGAGATAGCGGACCGGTGTGACACGTCGGTCCAGAACGTCCACTACCACGTCTCGAATCTCGAAGACGCAGAGCTCATCGAACCGGTCGAGACGGTCTACTCCTCGAAGGGTAACGAGATGACCGTGTACGGTCCCGCAAGCGATCCGATTGTGCTCGTCGGCGATCGCGACCTGGAGCCGCGTCTCCAGCAGTCGATGGCTGATGTCGTCACTGGGCTGGGACTCATCGGCTTCGCGAGCCTCTTCGTCCAATGGGGCGCGGAGAAACTGGCGACCGCGACCGCAGGCGACGGGGTTTTGGCTCCGGCGAGTCCGAACGCAGGGCCGGTCAGTGGGACGAACGCTGTCGCTAGATTCGTTTTCGAGGTCATCGAACCGGGCCTGCTGTTTTTCTGCCTCTGTCTCACGGTGCTTGGTATAGCCGCCCTACTGGTTGACGGGCAAGCCTGAGCGAGTTCCGTAGCCGAGCCGACACTTCCGCTGCGGCGATCTGCGGGCAGGAAAGCATCGCTCACTGATCTAGCCCCAACGATAACGGTATAGTTTGGTCAATAGGGACGATCACCCTGATAGAAAAGCCGACTTGCTGTGCCCCGATACTGCTTCGAAAAGCGGCCTGCGGACGTCAGGCGAAGCGTCAGTTCATAAGAGACCGCAGGCAGATCCCCACACCAGCGATGGCGAGGATGCCACCGACGGCGAGAGCGCCGGTACCGATTCCGAAATCACCGTCCTGTGACTGCCCTGGGGCCGGCGTTTCGCCGGTAACTGAATCGACGCTGTCGGAGGACGCATCCGCAGACGAGTTGGTGCCATCAGTGATCAGTAGCGTGCCGACCGCATCGGGTTCGTCGGCCGCCTCGGTCCCGCGAAACAGCGACAATTCATAGCTCGCCGCGGCGAGTTGCGAATCGAGGGCGACCTCCGAACCGGACTCGACTGCGACGGCGTCGGCGTCCGCCGCGGTTTCGAGGGTGGGTTCGTCGTGGCCGGCCGCCGTGGTGTCGAACAGGAGGACGACACGATCATCGCCGTTCCCGTCGCGGACGGTCGCATTGATCTCGTAGTTGGTGGCCGGGCTCCCGATAGAGACAGTGGCCGCATCAGCGGTTGCGAGGACGATTGGAATCCGGCCAGTGTCGCCCTGTTGAGCCCGGGTCACCGACTCCTCGAAGCCGAATTCGGCAGTCTCCTCGACCTCGAACTCCTCGTTTGCCGTCTCGTTTGCTTCGATAACGAGCGTCCCGACAGTCGGCGAATCGTCGGTCGTGCCGTCGAACACGCGGTAGGTGTACGCGGCGGGGGCAAGCGTCGACGGGAGTTCCGGCTCTGTCGCAGTCACGGTGAGCGAGTCGCCGTCGTCCGCGACACTGAGGGTCTCCGCGTCGGTGCCGGCAGCCGCGGTGTCGAAGAGGACCAGCACCTCACCGTCCTCGTCGTCGTCGCTGACAGTCGCGTTGATCTGATAATTGACTGCCTCGCTGCCGACGGAGAGCGTTTTGTTCCCGCCATCAGTCATCGAGACCGGAATTTCAGCGGTTTCTCCCTGAGAGACCGTGACGACGTTTTCGTCCTCGTCAGTCTCTGTCGGAGTCTGGATATCCGGTACTGGGTCAGTACAGTTGCTGTCGCACTCAGCGACGGTTCCAGTACGTTCAAACAGCGTGTCACCGTCGACATGAGCGGATAGTTCGTAGGACGTGTTCGCCGGCACCGCGGACATGTCGAACTGGGCGACGAACGTCCCATTGGGCTGCACGCTGACCTGTCTTTGCTGAAGGAATGGGTTCGACGCATCAGCTGACTGGATTCTGACCGTCATCTCCGTCCCGGATTCCAGCGTGGTCTCCCCGGTGATCACCTGCTGTTCGTCTGAGTGCAGTGGAAAACTGTCCTCTGAGACCGTGGCCTGCTGCTCCGCAGCGGCCAGCCCCGGAGCCGTCGCCGTTGCGGCGATAAGCACCGCGGCCAGCGCCACCGACCGAACCCTCACAGAACCACCTCCCGCAGAGCGGGCAACTGTGCGTATATTTGCGGGCGATACTGCAGACAGTACTGGACTGCAGATGGAGGGCAATTCACTGGCATACGATTAGCAGTTACGGTGGGACTGAAAAACCGTCTGCGATAGCTTAAAACCACGTTGAACTCGGCAGTACTAATCAGCTTGGAGGGCCGGCGAGGGCGCTCTGCTGCAAACGGTCATCTCTGTTATGCCGTTTCGGCGTCGGCGATGTTCATGCCATCAACATATTCAGTCGTTTTGCAATAAGAGACGACAGGGCGTGGGAAGTTGGGGGAGATCAGTATTTTTATGGTAATTTCGGGATGAGTGACTAGTATGCGAACGGTCCTCGCAAACCAGCTCTCCAACGTCCGGGTCGTGAGTACCGATGGCCGCGAAGTCGGCACACTGCAAAACATTACGCTCGATACAGCTACGGGAGAACTTCAGACAATTGTCATCAACAGCGAAGTGCAGGAGATATTCGGCGTTGAGCGGGATTCCGACGGCGACATTCGATTGCCGGCGTCCCTCATCGAATCGAAGCGGGATCACCTGACCATTCAGCCGCCGACAGAACAAAGTGTCGGCGGCGATACTGTGGACTCGTAGGCGACCCGTCGGCTGTTCAAACGGGCCGAAACGAATGCGGTTGGTAGTTGAGTGTATCCGATTGTCGCTGGCTGATGGGGACGAGCGGCGACGGTTACAAGGTGCATTTTGCGAGTTTAGAACGCCCGTTCTGTAGTTCAAAAGCGTGCTTCCGTCGGCGTCAGTCGACAATACGAGGCTCCGCCCCAGTCGGCGGGACCCGAATCACCATCAAGAGGGTATCCCCGACCAGCCACAGCTATAGTAGCCGTTGGAAATCGTTTCAATTGTTACTATAATTCGGTAGCGGTCTGTCAATGCAGACACGAACAGGTTCGGACAAATGCTCTTTTTTACAAATAGCTGAAAGGGTCTATGGAAGTACTATCGCCTACACAGAACTATCCCGGCGTTGTCCTCGGTGTCCTCTGTGCTGGTGTCGGAGCCGTGTTGCAGGGCGTCGAAAGTAGCGTTCTATGGGGTCTTATCGGGTACTTTGTGGGCAAATCGATACAGAGTACGCTGTGGACGATTACCGGCGAACGGACCTCGTGACCCGAAGACAGTCGGCGCGAGATGCCGACTCGGCCGTGGTGGCGGTCCGTAAAGCCGACTACCCGTTTCGCTTGAAGCTGGCGGCAACCATTGCGGTCAAGACGGCGAGGACGAGCAGTTTGACAGCGACAAGGTGCCCAATCGGTGAAGCGAGCAGCGCTAGAGCGGACAACCCGATGAGGCCGGCAGTCTGGTAGACGCCGGTCACGAATACGACCGAGATAACGACGGGGAGGTGGCGGCGGAACGCGTGTGCCTGTGGTTTCAGCGCCTCACCGGCGTCGGGTCGGGACCGTACTGTCGGCAAGACGACGAAGTTGTGCCACATCGCGCCGCCGAACCACAGCGAGAACGCGCCGACGTGAGCGAGCCGGACCCCCCAGTCCACGAGTGTCGTCCCCGTTTCCACCCAAGCGAATCCAGTAAGCGAAACGAGGCTGGCGAGGAGCAGCGTGGACCGAACCGACACCGCCCGGCGAGTCGGCGAGCCGTCAGCAATACGTCTGATACCGAGCAACGAGATCGCCCCGTTTTCACCTTCTCCCGTACCCATGAGCAACCCAGTTTTAGGCACACCTAATCAAAACCCTGGGGCCGGAGATGTTCGGTCGATTTCGTACCCGAGACAGAGCGAAGGGGTTCGGGACTACACTTTCCGCAATAGCTGAGAGACCAAGAGATATGTCCTCAGAATCGCAAACAGGGTCCGCTTCGTCGCTCACGCCGTCGGTTTCCGATATCGAGCGGAGCGCAGGCCGATATCTCTTCGCCGTCTCTGTCCTCTCGGAATCTCCCACAGAGCGGGTTTCGACCGGGGAACTGCAGGAGTTCTTGAACGTGACCCCGGCCAGCGTCACGGAGATGGTGTCGAAACTCGACGAGCGGGGACTGGTGGACTACGAAAAATATCAGGGAGTGACGCTCACGGATCGCGGGGACGCTCTCGTGACGGAGGTTGGGTGGCGTTTCTGCGTCGTTTCCACCTTCTTCGAATCGGTGTTAGATACGACCCTCGACGAACAGACGGCGTTCGATATCGGCTTCCTCCTCCCGAAAAACGGTGTGTTTCGTCTCCGAAGTCATGTGGGTGGAGCCTGTCTGGGCCACTGTCCAGAGGCAGGCGGCGACGGCGAGCAGTGCGTTCCATAGACGGGGAGTGGTGTCAGCACCCGCTATCGAATCCCTCGCCGATTCGGAACCGCCCGTTCCACGTCGTCAAACAAGTCAGCGGAAGACCGTGACGGCGAACGTATTAGCGAGCGGATCCGCGGCCCGTTCTCAGTCTCGAAATGGGTACGACAGTGACGGGATACCCTGACTGGGCACCGTGCAATCGGTGGAGCGATCGGGATGCTGCCGAACCCCTTCGGGACAGGTGACATCAGTCCACTCGTGTACCATCCAGTATAGAGATGCCAAGAGAGATTCAGTTGCGAGACCAGTCGGAAGGACAACGCCGTGAACAGCTCTTCGACGTACTGTCGGGAGCCGAGATCGGTGATACCATCGAAGTCGTGGCCGACAGGGATATCGACCCCCAGCTGGTGCGCTACCAGCTGGAACAAGGCCGGTCGCTGGAGTGGGAATACGCACATCCCGACGCAGAGCCGCGAGAGCTGCAGGTGACCGTCGGCGAACCGCTCGGGGACGAGTCGCACCCCACAATCGACGTCCGTGACCTGAAGCCACAACGACGACACGAGGCGCTTCTCGATATCTTCGACGGTCTGGCGGCGGGTGACGGGTTCGTCCTCGTCAACGACCACGACCCCAAGCCGCTGTATCACGAGCTCAAATCGATGCATGGGGAGGTAATCGAGTGGGACTACGCGAGTCAGGGCGGCGGTGAATGGCGGGTCGAGATCGTCAAGACCAGCGATTCCGAGACCACCGGTGAAGACATCGTTACGCGGTACGACGTCCGCGAAATCCCCAAACAGGAGCGGCATCCGACGATCCATCACCGATACGGAATGATACCCGAGGGCGGGACGATGGAACTCATCGCCCCACACGAGCCGCGGCCCCTGCAACGGGAGTTCAGACAGCGGTACGGCGACGCGTTCGCCTGGGAGGTCGTCGAATCTGAGCCCGGCCGCTGCCGCGTCCAGATCACGAAAACTGAGAGTACAGGGGAGTTCGGTGAATCGGATACCGCTGCAGATGACGTGTCGGAAGCCCCATCTGACGACGAGTCAGTCGAGATTACCGACGAACTCGATGTCAGAGATCTCCCGCCGGCACAGCGACACGAGCAGATCTTCGAGGCGTACGCCGAGCTGGACACCGAGAGCGGATTCGTGCTGGTGAACGACCACGACCCCAAGCCGCTGTACCACCAGTTCGAGGCCGAGGCGGGCCCGGAGTTCCGCTGGACCTACCGCCAGCAGGACCCCGGTGAGTTCAGAGTCCTGATCGGAAAGGCCGAGACGACCGTCGACGAGTCAGCCGACGAAGAGACGGAGGTCCCGTTCTGACCATGGACTACGGACCCAAACGCCGAGAACAGGGGAACAGAGCGCTCCCTACAACGAACGCAAGTAACAGCTACCAATGATTGAACCAATCGATCCGGACCGACCGCTCGGCGCACTCGTCAGAGAGAACCCGGCGTTCGCTCGCGTCTTCGAAGCAGTCGGGCTCGATTTCTGCTGTGGCGGTGACCAGATGCTCCGGACAGCCTGTACCGAAGCGGACCTCGATCTCGATGCCGTCCGGGAGCAACTGGACGAGGCGCGTCGAAAAAGGGAGGAGCGCGGGGACGAATGGGAATCGATGACTGCCCTCATCGAACACGTCGTCGACAGCCACCATCAGTACCTCCGCGAGGAGCTGCCAGCCCTGGAACAACTCGCTGAGAAAGTTCGGAGCGTCCACGCGGAAGAGCATCCAGAGCTGGCGGACATCGAGCGGGAAGTCCTCGAACTGGCCGAGGAGATGAGTCAGCACACGACAGAGGAGGAACAGGACGTGTTCCCCGTCATCGAGAAGCTCGACAGCAGAGACGAACTCACAGGCGAGGAAAGAGCGCGTCTGGACGAGGCGCTCGCGGACCTCGAATCGGACCACGAAGCGACGGCCGAGCACCTCGAACGGATCACAGAGCTGAGCGACGGGTACGCGGTTCCGGACGACGCCTGTCCGAGCTATCAGAGCCTGCTCGAACGACTCGAAACACTGGAGCAGGACACACATATGCACGTCCACAAGGAGAACAACGTCCTGTTCCCGCAGGTCGAATCACGGCTTGCGGGCCAAGTCTGACGGTCAAAAGGCCGATTGGCAGCCTTTAGAGTCCTGCTCATCTCCACCCAGGATTTGTCAACTAATCATTCCGAGGTGTCGAACACGTTCGTACAAAGCATTTTCGTGTACCTGGTCGCAGTCGGGCCTGAATGTGTTTAGGTAAGCCTAAAAATGGAGGACAGACACAGCCCAGAACCCGCCCTCAGCCGTCACAGAGGAGGTGCAGTGTTCGTGATACGTGACCATATTCGGCATCTCCGTCACGTCATCGACGAACAGTCGCTGTCCATACGAGGCGTGATAACACTCGGAGCGTTGCTCTCGCTCCCGATATTCGGAACTGGTGTCCGCACCCTGGGCAGTTCCCTCGGCCTCGGTCGACTCGTCGTTCCGTTGCTAGTCCTCGCGCATATGCCGGCCGTTATCGCGCTAATCGGCCTCTGGTCGATAGGCTGTGACGTCTGTGGAACCGAGGCTTCAAGGTAACGATAGCCGGTGTCGTCAGGACTCTGTGATGCAGACACACGGTGGCTGAGCGGTGGCGGTACAAGGTGGCTGGTTACCGTAACATCGCGTCGGCGTACTCACTCGCCGTCTGTCGGGCTGTTTCGAGTTCCTCGGTGTCATCCAGCATCACGGCGCGGGTCCGGGCACCGTCGATGATCGTCAGCAGCGAACGGGTAACGTGATCCGCGTCGACGTCGCTGAACACACCCTCGTCGATCCCGTGATTGATGACCGCCTTGAGCATGTACCGAATGTACTCGTCGTTCTGTCGGAACCGGTCGCTGAACGCCTCCTTGTACGGTGCTTGACTCCGCATCTCTAACAGGGCGACCGAGAGATCGGGGTTTTCCTGGGGTTTGACGAGCAGTTCATCGAGCAAGATTTCCAGTCTGGCTTCGGGGTCCGTCGTCTCGACGTCGTGAATCGAATCGACGAACCGCTCCAGCAGATAATCGAGAAAGGCCGCAAGAAGGTCGTCTTTCGTGTCGTAGTAGTAATGCACTGCAGCCGTCGATTTGCCGTACTCGTCCGCGATCCGTTTTATCGTGAGATCGGCGTACCCGTGCTCGCGCAGCGCCCGGTAGGTCGCCTGCATTATCTCCTCGGTCTGGTCCGAGAAGGTGCGGTCCGATGGTCCAGCCATTGAGTAACGGTTTCACCTACGGTTGGATAACCGTTGTGACCCGCATAACATTGAGTACATAAATTATTAGTTAGTAAGTTTTTATCCGCCAGAATAGACGTAATCAATGCCAATCGATCACTTTGTAGATTTCAAAGCGTTTTTGACTAACTAGTTAGTAAGTTCCGTCACAGCCGCCATGGATGACGATACAGCTACCGAAATTCTCGACGCGACGTACCGCGCCCTCTGCCAGCACGGGTACGCCGCGCTCACGGTCAAAGACATCGCTGCCGAGGCAGACCGGAGCAAAGCGTCTATTCACTACTACTACGACAGCAAAGAGAACCTCTTTACCGAGTTTCTGGACTTCTTGTACGAACGATACACTGCAAAGATAACGGGCGTCGACGGGAGTACACCGCGGGAAGAACTCGATTCGCTGTTGGACACCGTTCTCACTGATGGGCGACAGACGCCCGGTCAGGAGTTCAGAACGGCAATACTCGAAATAAAGGCACAGGCCCCGTACAACGACGCCTTCCGGACACAGCTGGCCAGGTTCGATGCCGTGCTCTTCGACCGGCTGCGGGAAATCATCGCGGCCGGCGTCGAAACCGGGGAGTTCGATAGCAGGGTCGAGCCGGCCGTCGCAGCGGAGTTTCTCGTGACGGCGATTACAGGTGCCCATACCCGACACGTCGCCACAGACCGTTCGATAGACAGATTCAAAGAGACGATTACGCGATACGCTGAGACCCATCTCCTGACGGACACGCCAGCGGAGGCGACCCGCTGATGGGGATTCGAAGTCGCGTTAGTGCGCTGTTCAAGGGGCCCGAGGAGTTCGACCTCACGTCGGGTGGCATCGGGAAGCCGCTGTTTTTCCTCTCGATGCCGATCGTCATCACGAATCTCTTCCAGACCGCGTACAACCTCGCGGACACCTTCTGGCTCGGCCAGTACAGCACGGACGCGCTGGCTGCAATCAGCTTCGCGTTCCCGATGGTGTTCCTCCTCATCTCGCTCGGGATGGGGATATCCGTCGCCGGCAGCGTCCTCGTCGCGCAGTTTACCGGCGCAGGCGAGGAGCGCGACGCCGAGTACGCCGCCTCACAGACGGTCACGTTCGCCGTCATCGTCTCGTTCGTTCTCGGCATCGCGGGCTATCTCGGCGTCGATACGTTTTTGAGCCTGATGGGCGCGTCCGAAGACGTCCTCCCCATGGCGACTAGTTACATGGAGGTCATCTCACTCGGCCTGCTGTTCATGTTCGGCTTCTTCGTCTTCGTCGCGCTCATGCGGGGCTACGGCGACACGATAACGCCGATGCTCGTCATGTTCGGCTCAGTTGTGCTCAACATCATCATCGACCCGTTCCTGATATTTGGCTGGACAGTCGTCGAGAACGCGCCGCTCGTGGGAACTGTCTCGTTCCCCGAACTCGGCATCGAAGGGGCCGCCATCGCGACCGTCTTTTCCCGGGCGCTGGCGCTGGTCGTCGGGCTGGCAATTATGTTTCGAGGGAACCGCGGCGTCCAGATTCACCTCCGTGATATGGCCCCGGACCTCTCGTATCTCCGCCGTCTCGTTCGCATCGGTCTACCCGCCTCCGTCGAGGGGACGGGCCGGGCGCTATCGATGAACCTGCTGCTGGTCATCGTCGCGATGTTCCCGGATACGGTCGTCGCCGCCTACGGCATTGGAACGCGCGTGTTTTCGGTCGTCTTCCTGCCGGCTATCGCAGTCGCTCGCGGCGTCGAAACGATGACCGGCCAGAACATGGGGGCCGACAAGCCGGACCGGGCAGCGAAAGCGGCCGGCCTCGCGGCGACGGTGCTGTTCGGCGTGCTCACCCTGGCTGGCGTTCTCGTCTGGTTCACCGCCGCACCGATAGCCGACCTGTTCACGACGGACCCCGAAGTCGTCGAAATCACGACGCAGTTCCTCCGTTACGTCGCGTTGTCCTTCGGCTTCATCGGCATCATGCGGGCCTACACCGGGAGCTTCCGCGGTGCCGGGAAGACGCTCACCGCCGCGGCCATCTCCGTGCTGATGCTCGGAATCATCCGCTTCCCGATTGCGTGGTTCGCCGCTGTGCCGCTCGGCGAGACCGGCATCTGGCTGTCGTTCGCCGTCTCGAACGTCGCAGGGGCGCTCATCGCCTACGGCTGGTATCGACGCGGGACGTGGCGAGACAGCAACCTCACCGAAGCCAAGGTCGATATCGACGAAGCGGGCGTCGAGATGTCGGCTGACGGAGACTGACAGCAGGGTGCGAGCGCGTGTGACACCCTTCGAGTGAACCAATGCTTTCAGGGGAGCCGCCGTTACTGCTGCTATGCCCGCAGAACCGAACGCCAGTCAGGAGCCCGCGTCGCCGCTGTTTGCAGCTATCTACGATCCGGCTACGGCACTCGTTGAGCGGACGCTCTTGCGACCACATCGTGAGTATCTGGTAGCGAATCTGGATGGAACGGTACTGGATCTTGGCGCTGGAACCGGCGCGATGTTTCCGTATTTCGAGAGCGTTGCGACCGCCTCGACGGAGGTTCACGCTATCGAGCCAGACCCGCATATGCGGCGTCAGGCGGAGGAGAAGGCAAACGCGCAGGCCACGCCGATTCATATCGAGTCGGCACCGGCGGAAGCTCTCCCGTACGACGAGGACACGTTCGACGTCGTCATCGCCTCCATGGTTTTCTGTACGATTCCAGAGGTCGAGTCCGCGATAAGTGAAATCGTCCGCGTACTCAAACCCGGCGGCGAACTGCGTTTCTTCGAGCACGTCATCGACGACGGGTGGCGCGCCCGGGTACAGTCAGCCCTCGCACCGCTCTGGAGGCGTCTCGCCGGCGGTTGCCACCTCACCCGACAGACGGGGACGCAGCTCGTCGCTGAACAGTCGTTCGACGTCGTCGAAATCGAGCGACTCAATCTGGGCATAACGCCAATCCGGCCGTTCGTTCGGGGACGGCTCCGCAAGCGCTCGGTGTCTTCGACGCGGTAACTCGGCGGCGATTAGCTCTGACTCTGCGTGACAGACTCCTCCTCGTTTGGCTGGATGACGACAAAGCCGTCGTCACCGGTAAACTCCATCTGGATCGATTCCCCAGAGGTCTGGCCGATTTCGAAGGTCTTGTTCATCTCGATAGACGGCGAGAGATTCGAGCTCCACGCAACGGTCGCGTCCGGGTCGGTGAACACCGGCGGCGTCATCACCAGCGGGTCGCCGTGTGTCGTCAGCGCGACTTCGCCGGGGCCGGTGAGGTAGACGTTCGTCAGGCCGCCAGCAGCCATGCCAGAGAGACTGCCGACAGTGTTGATTTCGTAGTCGATAGTTGATTCGAACGCGAGCACGTCAGTGCCGTTGACCGATATCGATTCTCCGTCATCGAGGGCCAGCACCTGTACCTTCTTGCCGTTCTCGGCCACGTAGAGGTGGCCGCTCCCTTCGGCCTCCATGACTGGCGTCCCTTCGCCGCTCACGGCCTCCTTGACGAAGCCCGTGATACCGCCTTCCGCCGAGGACTTGCCAGTGAACGTGACCTCGCCGGTGTACGCGACCATCGACCCGGCTTTGACCATCACAGTCCCATCGAGTGGGATGTCAAGTAGCCTGTTGTTCTCTTTCTGGAACCCATCGCCACCGTCTGCGGGGGCGTTGGAGCGGACGAATTCCTGTAAGTCCATAGTTACATCGGGACACTCGATAGGCCATGCTCATAGGCCTCGTGAAGGATTAAAACGCATTTTGTGTGAAGCGGTCCCATATTGATGGGCAACGCAGTTACTGAGCCGAAAAGAAACTGAGAAATAGTATAGCCAAATAGCTATTCCGTATCGCTATACAGTCGTTCGAGGAGATCAGTGACGCCAGCTTTGGTTTTGAGGTAGCGCCGCTCTCCATCGGGTGTTCGAACAGCGTAGTTGTACACGACGCTGTCCGGGACGTACCACCGGTCGCTGTATGTGGCCAGAACTTCGTCAGGGTTTCCACCGTCCGTGACTTCAAAAGGTTCGTCAGTTGTATCGGCATCAGAAGCCGTACACTCACCCTCGGATTCAGTCAGTGGTTTCGACTCGGCACCTGTCTCAGTTGGCTGTTCAGTGCCATCACCTGTGATACAGAGATCACCGGCTATCGGATAGTCACCGGGGATACCTGTAATGAGGTTTTCAGAGCGACCGGCTTTTAGCGCTTCTCGCATCAGGATGTCCTGTGCGCTGATCACGCGCTCGCCGTCGTCCGGATACCGCTGGTGGTACTCGCCGTCGCTGTCCATCTCCCAGAGCTTGCGGTTGTCCGAGAGGAGGAGGTCGAGGGTGAAACGGAGTTGGCGCTGGATTTTGGGGCTTGTCACGGGTGTGACTGCTTCGACCCGGTAATCGAGGTTGCGGGTCATCCAGTCGGCGCTACCGATGTAGTACTCGGGGTCGCCCCAGTCGTCTTCGGTAGCGGGGTCGCCCCGTGCGCCGTTCTCGAAGTAGAAGATACGGGAATGCTCTAGAAAGCGGCCGACGAGCGAGTACACCGAGATGTTTTCGCTGATGTCTTCCAGTCCGGGTCGGAGGCGGCAGATATCGCGGACGATGAGGTCGATGTCGACGCCTGCCATCGATGCGCGGTACAGTTCGGCGACGATACCGGGGTCTTCGAGTCCGTTGATTTTTGCGACAATACGGGCAGGCCGACCGGCCTGTGCGTGCTGTGCTTCCCGACGGATGCACCGGGTGAACTCCTTGCGCATGGTCACCGGTGCGATGAGGAGTTCGCGGAACTCCTCGTCCAGCGACGGCCCGGTGAAGAAATTGAACACCTTGGTCAGGTCGCGGCCGATGTCACGGTCGGCGGTCAACAGTCCGAGGTCGACGTATCCCTTCGCCGTCTCGGAGTGATAGTTCCCCGTGCCGATGTGGGAGTACAGTTCGACGCCGTCGTCTTCCTCCCGAACGACCAGCGCCGTCTTCGTGTGGGTCTTCAGCCCCACCGTTCCGTAGGCGACGTGGATACCGTTTTCCTCCAGTTTGCGAACCCATTCGAGGTTGTTCTGCTCGTCGAAGCGGGCCTTCAGTTCGACCATCACCGCCACCTGTTTCCCGTTTTCAGCGGCCGTTATCAGCGACTGGATGATCTGTGAGTCGCTTGCAGTCCGGTAGATAGCCGCTTTCACCGCCAGACGTCCGGGTCTTCGGCTGCTGCTGAGAGAAACCGCTGGACGGTGTCCGTGAAGTCGTGGTACGGGTGATGCAGCAAGATGTCTCCGTCCTGAATGCGCCGGAAGACACTCGGGTCCGTCGTATCCGGCCTCCCGAACGACTGCTGTCGGTGACCGTTGAGACGGGGGTGTGGCTGTGGCGTCCACTCGTCCAGCGAGAGGTCCGGTCGGTCAAGGTCGGTCAACTCCGCGAAATCCCGGTAATCCAGCGGACCCGGGAGGTCGTATATCTCGCGCTCGTCGAGACCGAGCTGTGTCGCGAGCGTCGAGCGAATACGGGAGTCGGCGTCGGGAGAGAGTTCCATTCTGACGACCGACGCGAATCGCCGCTGTTCGAGGACGTCTTCGACCATGTCAATGAGGTCCTCGGCAATCTCCTGATTACGTCGGACCTCCGCGTTGCGGGTCAGTCGGAACAGGGCCGTGTCGACGATTTCGACGTTCGGTAACAGTAGATCAAGGTTCGCACGGATGACCTCCTCAAGCAGTACGTATCGAGTATCGTCCCCGAGTTGGACCAACCGCGGCCTGTTCGGCGGAATCTTGATTCGGGTGAACGTCGGGTCCTCGGCGTTCGGATGCCGGGTGAGTACAGCGAGCGAGAGCGACCGGTTAGAAATAAACGGGAACGGATGTGCCGGGTCGAACGAAAGCGGTGTCAGGGTCGGCAACACAGACTCCTCAAAGTAGGTTCGCAGTTCAGACTGTTCCGCGGCAGCAGCGTCGTCGTAGTCGAGAATCTCGATACCTTCCGCAGCAAGCGCGGGACGAATCGCGTCGCGGTAACAGCGGGCCTGCGTCGCTAGCATCGGCCGCAGGGTCTCGTGGACCGCCGCCAACTGCTCCTCGGGCGTTCGACCGTCTGGGGCCGTCTCGGTCACGTCGGCTTCTATCTGCTGTTTGAGGCCGCCGATGCGTTTCATCGTGAATTCGTCGAGATTGCGAGTGACGATAGCGAGGAACCGGACCCGTTCCAACAGCGGATTCCGTTGGTCCAGCGCCTCGTGGAGCACGCGCCGCTGGAACGCGAGCGCACTCAATTCACGGTTGAGATACAGCGACGAGTCGGTCAGGTCGACATCCGCTGGCTCGTACGCGGGGATGGCGGGTTCTGAATCGTGGTCCATCGGGTTACGTTGATGTCGGCGGGGCACGCTCCGGGTCGACGATGCTATCGGACGACCGGGCTTCGTGGGTCGTCTCCGGGTCGACCGTGACGAACTCCTGCGTCGAGCACTGGTACGCCGTCAACTGCCCGCCGTAGACGCACCCGGTGTCTAGACCAACCGCAGTAGGTGTCTCGAATGGCTCGGAAAGCACCGTGTGACCGAAGAAGATGCGAGGGTCAGCACGGCGTGTTTCGAACCAGTACGGGCGGTCGTAGCTTCCGTCCGGAACAAGTGAGCGCATGTTCAGCAGTTCAGTCAGTTCGTGCTCCGCGATTGACTTGCGGTGGTCGACGCCACCGTGGACGACCAGCGAATCGTCCCACGAGATTGCCACCGGAAGCGACGCCATCCACGAGAGGTCGTCGTCGGTCAACGACGGAATCGATTTGCGGCCGTCGATGAGTTTCTGCTCGTTGTTGCCACGGACGGTGAGGAAGTTCGGCGTATGCCGGACCATGTCGACGACACCAGCGCTGTCCGGACCTTTTCGGACGAGGTCACCAACGAAGACCACGAGTTCGTCCGGGGTGGGGTCTAACCGGTTCAGGAGGCGTTCGAGGGTCGGACGACACCCGTGGACGTCGCCGACAACGTAGATTTCCTCCCATCTGTGACCGCGGATTCGCTGGTGTGGTGCGCCGAGGTCCGGATGAAACGTCGGTGGTGAAGCCATCTATGTAAGGTCGTTTGTGAAACATCGGTGAATCTGGTATAGGTGCTTTATATGAGTTCTATATAGCTGTATGAGAGCGAATATATGCTCGCCGCCTGCTGTCGAACCAACCGGCAGTGACTGGTTGCTTCTCAGTTACAACAGGGCGGAAGTGACATCCTGATTTTTCAGTCCTCCGGCTGAATCACGGGTATGCCGACAAGCGATTACACTCCCGCCGACACGTTGCGCCCTGCAACGCCGGCGGGCTATCAGTCACCCCAGCCGTTTCGATACCCGCCGCTCGTGATACTCGGTCTCGTGAGTGTGCTGGTACCGGTCGCTGCGGTGGTGTTCGGCGGCATACTCTGGTACGCCCAGGGAACCGCGCTCGACGCCGTTTTTTTCGGTCGACGAAACCGCCACAGGCATCACGTTCACGCTCGCGTCTGGACTGGTCAGCGGGAGCGGCCGGCGACCTTTACTCAGTTGCAACGCTACTCAGAACGCCCGCGGGGTCACTCACGTATGACAGCGATATCCGCCATTCGTATATTTTCTGTCCTGAAGCGTAACCACGGTTTATCTGGACCAGCAACACTGTGACAGCGCACTCAAGCGCTCGTCATTGATGGACACTTCCCCCGAAACGCCAGTCCAACAGGCTCAGCGAGTTCGAGGATTGTGAGTCACCCCTCGACAGCATCTCTGGTGTGTTCGGCGTCCAGCCCGAACAGCAATCCGGCGAGAAACAGCAGTTCGTTGCCGTGATAGTACTGTTCCATTACAAAAGTGATGAGGCCGATATCCGGAGTGGTCGCGCCCAACAGCACTAAGACGAGCGCGAGAGCAGCAGCGAGTCCAGCGACCCATCGGATGACGATACCGGAGAGCAGTCCCACCACAAAGACGACAACAGCAGTGAAGAGGCTCATGTCTCGCTCCAGCGTGTAACAGCCGTTGGTCTGACAGTGGCTTCCATAGGATGAACAACACTTCCGCCATATTTAGTTCTACTAGCAGCAGGAAAATAGAGCTACGTCACTCGATCCCGGCAACGACACGCGGCAGACACCCCTCGCCCGGTTCGAAGTACGAGTAGTGGTCGGCAACGAGGTCAGTGACGTTCACCTCCTGGTAGCCGTCGGGAAGCGGCCCCGCGTCACGAGTGCCAGCGTGGCCTACGGCGTGGGTCCGATCCGATGCCCGGTACACCCACGAAAGGACCTTATCGTTGTGGCTGTAGAAGTTCGACACCGGTGCGTCAACGGCCGCTATGGCGTCGCCGTATCGGCCACCCTGCACCACGCTATCGTAGGGGATGGTACCACCGAGCAGTGACACCGAGGCAAGCGCGTCTGTCGCCCCTCGCTCGGCAAGCACCCGGAGGGTCTCACCGGTCACACGCCCACCAAGTGAGTGCGCGAGCAAATGGACCGGCCGGCCGTCGGTTTCGGCCCACTCGACCAGCCACTGAGCGAGGTGGGTACTGTTCGCCTCGGCGTTGTCCTTCGCCTGCTCCCACTCGACATCGGAATCCCAACTGTACGCGATAACCGGTGTGGGCCGTGTTCCGTCGAGTGCTACCTGCGCCGTATAGGCATTGTCGCGCGCCCTCTCGGCGTCGGTACTGAATCCGTGGACGAACAGGAACACCTCCGACGCGTCGTCGAACGACCACATGCCACCAGTCTCGAAGGCTGGCCCCTCCGCCGCGTCGAGGAGCCCGCGCGTAGTGACGACCGGCTGTGAGTCCGGCGCAGTGTACCCGCCCGAGTCGCCTTGTAGCGACCAGTACACGTAGGCACCGCCGCCCCCGAGCAGACCGAGTCCGCTTCCGAGAGCGATGAGCAGCCGCCGTCTGGTCACACCCGTTTGACTGTCCATGGCTAGTAGCTTGTGGATAGGTCACAGGTGTACCGATAAGTCAGTTGAGATTGTCGCGTCCGGAAACGGGAAGCAACGCAAGAGCTGTGTCACAGCCCGCAGGCTTCATGTTTCGGCGGGCGGTTGACGGAGCCATGACGACCTGGGACGAGCGATACCGAGCGGGCACGTACCCACAGCGCCCGGACCCACATCCGGTGTTAGAACGATACCTGCCGACCTTTCCACCGGGTCGGGCGCTTGACGTCGCAACCGGGACCGGACGGAACGCGCTCCCGGTCGCAGCGGCCGGGTACCGCGTCGATGCGGTCGACCAATCGCGGGCGGGGCTGCACATTGCCCGCGAGAACGCACGCGAAGTGGGCGTCGAAGACGATATCGAGTGGATACAGGCGGACCTCGAATCGTTCGCGTACCCGGCGTCGACGTACGACGTCATTACGATTAGCTTCTATCGCCCCGTCGACCGCCTTCCAGACATTATCGAGGCGCTGGCCGACGGCGGCTGTCTGTTCATCCAGCACCACCTCCGGACAAGCGACGACGTGGACGGCGGCCCCTCCGGGGAGCGGTATCGGTTCGCCTCGAACGAACTGCTCAGGGCCGGACTCGGCCTGACGGTGTTGCACTACGACGAGCGCACTGCAACGAGGGACGGGACGACCGCAGCCACCGCCCAGCTAGTCGCCAGGAAGTCACAGGGCGGCCGACAGTCGTATCCGGACATCTCGGAGTAGGGTAGCAGACGGAGACAGGGTGTCAGACAACTCGTCACAGGCTATTGATTTCAGGCAGTGTAGACTGAACAAGCTGCACAGTCGGTCTGCGTATCTACCATCTTCACTCAGAGGGCGCAGGTTCCAACGATGTACGGTCGAGGCCGACAGTGTCGTAATCCTGCTCGGTCGAAAGGACTCGCTCTTCGCCGGTCGTGACGAGTCCAGCGTGGAGTGCATCGAACGGGGTGAGATCGTACTCGTCGAGGAACGCTGCGGCGGCCAGAACCGCGTCCTCGTGCTCTTCCGGCACGATTGGAACCAGTTCGAGCAGGTTGGTAATTGCCCGCGGCGCATCGATCTCGTACTCGGCCGCCTCACGGTCGTAGAACAGCACCAGAACCTCGGCGTACGCGAGTATCGAGGTATGTATGTCATCGTGCTCTTCGAGGGCGCGGACTGCGGCGTCCTGAAGCCAGTCGTCGTCCTTCAACAGTGCGGTGAGAAAGTCAGTTTCAACGTACACGACTTACGCCTCGCCATCCTGTGTCCGATCTTTCGCTTCCTCTTGAACCTCTCGTGATATCGCCTTCCGCGATTCAGTTTTCAGCTTGTCGGCCTCTGTCTCTGCAAAAGCATCGCCAACGGCCGCTCGGAGGCCCTCTAGCGGGTCCTCGTCAACTGGGAAGAGTGCGACGTGGCTCGGGAGTTCAACGATACGATACTGGTCACCGAACCGGTCGCGGACATCCTTCGGGAGGTAGATCCGTCCTCGTTCGTCTGTCGTCTTCGACATGACGTATTCAGCCTTAGTGTGGGAAAGAATAAAAATATTCCCGTAAATATAGTAGATTTCCCGTCCATATTGAGTCGTCCAGTCCGACCAATTTTCAAGCTCATTTACTGCTTGAGTTGTATTGACCGTTTCAAAGTGGGTGTGATAACGGTTCTATACTACTCTAGAGGTGACCGTAGAACCACCAAGACGGGTACCGCGAACGGGAAACCAGAAGAACTCGGAGATCAATCCCCGGCCGGTTCTTCGCCGCCGTCGGCCAGCGTCGGGAGCCGCTCGCGCTCGAACCACGCGAACTCCCGGGGGAACTGGTCCGTCGCCGCTAGGTCCCAGGGGTCGCCGTCCGTGACCAGTGGCCCCTCCAGCCATGAAGTCACGAGGTTCCAGACGAAGATGAGCTGGCCGATGACCAGCAGGACGACACCCAACGTCGCCAGCTGGTGCAGGAGCGTAAACAGGTCCACCGGGCCAGCGGTCAGAGCGTACGTGGCGTACCGGCGGGGCATCCCGGCGTAGCCGAGCAGGACCATCGGGAAGAACGTGACGTTCGTGCCGACGAGGGTCAGCCAGAAGTGCCACTTCGCCAGCGAGCGCTGGTACCACCGACCTGTGTAGAGCGGGAACCAGTAGTAAATGCCCGCAAAAACAGCGAAGGCGATCCCGCCCATGATGACGTAGTGGAAGTGAGCGACGACGTGGTATGTGTCGTGTAAGATGAGGTCGACGGGGATGGCGGCCTCGAAGACGCCGGTGACGCCGCCGATGATGAAGTTCCCGACGAACCCGACACAGAAGAGGAACGGCGCGGTCGTCCGCAACGCGCCGTTCCACATGGTCGCCATCCAGTTGAAGGTCTTCACCGCGCTCGGGATGGCGATAGAGACCGCCATGAACGAGGCCCGTAGTCGAGGGTCCATACCCGTCGCGAACATGTGATGCGCCCAGACGCCAAAGGAGAGAACTCCGAGCGCCAGCGTCGAGTAGACGACGAACTTGAATCCGAACAGCTTCCGGCCACAGAACTTCGGCAGAATGTAGCTCACCAGTCCCATCGGTGGCAAGACGAGGATGTACACCTCGGGGTGGCCGAAGAACCAGAACAGGTGCTGCCACAGCAGCGGGCCGCCGCCGTCGAGCGTGAAGAACGTCGTCCCGAGATTGCGGTCAAGCAGGAGCATGACAAGCGCACTGCCCAGCAAGGGGAAGGCAAACAGGATCTGTGCGGACTGCACCAGGACAGTCCAGGAGAAGATATCGAGGGTGGCCCATGTCACGTCCTCGCTCCGCTCGGTGAAGATAGTCGCGATGAAGTTGATCGCCCCCATCGTCGCCGCGACGCCCGAGAGGTGGAGGCCGAGCAGCATCAGGTCCACGCCGGGGTTCTGCTGTTCGATCGACAGCGGCGTGTACATCGTCCAGGCGGTCTGTGCCGGTTCGATGTTTTCGAGGAACGGCCCGCCGAGGACGCCACCCCAGATGAGCAGCGCCGCCGGCGGCAACAACCAGAACGCGATGGCGTTGATTCGCGGAAACGCCATGTCGTCGGCCCCGATGAGCAGCGGGATCAGGTAGTTCGAGAACGCCGCCAGCATTGGCGTCCCAAACAGGAACAGCATCGTGATGCCGTGGGTCGTCAGGAGGCCGTTGTAGGCACTGGCGCTGAGGAAGTCCTCAGCGGGGTACATCAGTTCGAACCGCATCAGAACGACGGCGATACCGCCCCACGCGAACGCGACGACGGCGAACACGCCGTAGAGAATCCCGATATCCTTGTGGTCGACCGTCGTCAGCCACCGGAGAATCCCGCTCGGCTTCTCCGCGTGGGTGCGTTCGTGCGCCCCGTGGCCGCCACCGATCGCAATCGTATACGACCGCCAGTCTTCGATCCGTGCGAGTATCCCAGCGATACCGACGAGCAGTATCGCCATCAGTACTGTCGTCGCCAATGCGCCTACAGACACCATTTGGAGGGTCTTTATACGGACTGCCCGTGGTTCTTATCGGGAAGATGTTCGGAGACAGTTTATATGCATCCAGAGTACGAAGCGGCGCGTCTACAGACGAAGCGGTTCGGGACCGAGGTTTTCCGTCGTGCGGTCGGAACTCCTCGCGATGCACCCACAGCACCGAAACCGACAGCGAGCGAGTGTGCGCACTGGCCGGCGTTCGAGCCAGTCCGCATCGACCAGCCGCGACTTCGGCCCTGTAGTTCTTCGAGACCGCAGTGACGAGGAGGACGCGCGATGACAGCGACCGATTTCGACGCCGTCCGGGAATACGACGACGACCAGTTCTCGGCTGTCGAAGTGTTCCGCAGCGACCGGATGAAAGTCGTCTGTGGCTACTTCGAACCCGGCCAGTTTATTCCGGTGCACGCGCCCGCGAGCGACGTCGCGATACACGTCCAGTCCGGGAGCGGTATCGTCCGTGATGGAGACACGGAGCGGGCGGTCGAGCCGGGCGACGTAGTTGTCGTCGAGGCCGACACCGACCGCGGTGTCAAAGCGGACGAGGATGGTCGGCTGGAGGCGTTACTGGTGACGGCACCGCCGCCGACCGACGCCGAACACGAACCGGTCCGGAAAGGGCTCAAGCAGAACGAGTTCGATCCGTAAGCCCAGCTCAGAGGGCTGTTGCTGGGAAGTCCAAACCGGAATACGGCAGGCAGTCGATTGGATCGACGGAAGCGTCATCCGCCGCGAGTTTCGCAGGAACGGTATCGACAGCTGGAGTCACAGTTCGTCGATGATTTCGCTTGCGAAGGTCGTCATCGCCGCCTCTGGCTCCGCCGCTCGAAGCCCGACGATAACGTGGTCGAGGCCGTGCTCTTCGAGCCGTCGGAAGTACTCTCTGAACCACTCGACGCCGGCACGATAGCCCAGGTGGAGCGGTTCGGGCTCCGCCGTCGGATCAGCAGCGAACTCGACCTGAACGGCAATCGTGAACGGCTTCTCTGACGCGTGGCTCCGCCATGTGTCGAGATACGACTCCAGGGTCGACTCGGGAAGGTGGTAGAATATCCAGCCGTCGCCGTTCTCGGCGATCCACTCCGTGGACTGTCTGGCGTTGCCGGTCGGGAAGAGCGGGAGCGTGTCCGTTGTCGGTTTCGGGAGGACATCGAGTTCTCCGTCGAGGTAGCCCCAGGAGCCATCGAGCGTCGGGTATTCCTCGCGCCAGAGCACGCGAAGCGCCTCGACGCTTTCGCGGACGAGTTGGCCCCGGTTCTCGGGGTCGACGCCGAACGCCGGATACTCCGGGTCGCGGTCGCCCGAGGCGACGCCCAGCACGAGACGGCCGTCGGAAAGCCGGTCGACGGTCGCAGCCGATTTCGCCATGTGGAGGGGATGGCGCAGCGGGAGAACGATACTCGCGGTGCCAAGCGCCACCGACTCGGTGTGGGCGGCGACGTGGGACAGCAGCGACCACGGGTCGAAGGCCCCGCCGGCGTCCCCGAACCGCGGCCAGTACGTCGGCACGTCTCGCGCCCAGAGCGCGTCGAAGCCGACTGTTTCGGCGTGGCTTGCGAGCCGGAGTTCCGCGTCGATATCCGGCGTCGACTCCGTTTCGCCCGTGAGCGGGAACCCGAGGCCGAACGAGAGGCCGTCCCCCCCGAACAGCCGCCGATAGCCAGCGTTCGCGTGGTCCACGTCAGTCATCAGCCGCCTTTCACGCTGGAGGCGTATTTGCACACGGGTGGATTGCCCACTACGGGTCTTCATCCGGCGTATCGACTAGCACAGTCTCCGACGCTCCACTCCGGGGAAGCCGCCACTCGATATCCAGCGCGCGGTTCGGGAACGACGGCCTGGCAACGACTTCCAGCGTCCGGTCTTCGGCCGCCGGTGTGACAGGCGATGCGATCATCAGTCGGGCCACGTCGGCCCGCGAAACGCTGCCCCAGAGCTTCGCACCCGGTTCGGCGACCGAGACAGTGTCAGTTCGCGGCCCGTTCGTGAGCACGCCCGGGCGGAGAATCGTGTGCCGAACCGGGGCATCGCGGATCGCGGCCTCGGCTTCTGCTTTGGCCCGTTGTATCGGCCGAATGATGACGTCGAAGGCCGTCGCGAGCGGACTGGCCGGCTCGTCACCCACGCCGATAGCGGATTCCATGACGAACGCATCGACGCCAGCGTCGACGGCCGCTCCGAGGAGATTGATCGTCCCCGCACCGTCGACGTACTCGTCCCGGGACCAGACGTCCGTGATGTTCGAGCCGACGGCGCTCAGGACGACATCAACGTCCGACAGCGCCTCGGCCAACGCAGTCGGGTTCAGCAAGTCGTCGACGACAACCTCGTCAGCGCCGGCCGCCTGCAGGTCGTCTGTTTTCGACGGCGTGCTGGTCAGTGCCCGGACCGTCGGTACGCGCGAACTGAGGAGTCGGAGCGTCGCGCGCCCGGTCCCGCCGCTGGCTCCGGCGACGAACACCGTCTCCACGTCAGAAGGGTCCATATCGTGGCTTGGGGCTGCCAGTACATGATTGGCTGGGCCCGTTTCGTCAAATCCAGATCGTGATCGCTCTACTGCAACCGCTGACGTCAGTCGTCACACGGCGGCGTCTGCTTCGACGAGGATGTCTCCTCGAAGCGGTGATAGAGCCGGCGCAGTTCCATGCGGATGGTCACACGCTCGATGAGAGCGAAGCCCGCAACGACGACTAAGAAGCCGACGAGCGTCCACAGTGACACCGACGAGCCAAGCAGTACCCAGCCCATGAGCGCGGCGAAAATCGGCACGACATACGCGACCAAGTTCGCACGGACCGGGCCGATGCGCTTGATGAGGCCGAAGTAGATGGCGTACGCGACTGCCGTCGAGGGGATGCCCACAGCCACAATGCTCGCAATCGTTTCGGGGCCGATGCCGATGACGGCCGTGGGCGACTCCCCGACCAGCAGGCTCGCGACGTGGAGGAGCACCGCGCCGACAGCCATCGCCCACGCAGTCAGCGGTGTACTGTCCATCTGCGGGCCGACACGCTGGAGGAGCACGCTGCCAAGTGCGACGGCCGCTGCCGCGCCGAGGACCAGAAGTTGCCCGACAGCGCTCGCGTCGGTGAACGTCGACGGCGACGGCTGCACGATGAGGATAACGCCGCTCAGCGCGATACCGATACCGAGCGCACCGAGCCACGATAGTCGGTCACCCAGCAGCCACCAGGCGAACACGGGGGCGAGTATCGGGTTCAGGCCGTACATCACGGACGCCGCTGCGGGCGTGGTCGCGCCCTGACCGAGGAACAACAGCCCGTTGTTGAGTGCGATCAGGAACAGCGCCGCCATCCCGATTCCAACGAAGTCCGCGCGCGTCCGTGGCAGCCACGTCGACCGGGGCCGGGTAAGGACGATGTAGCCAAGCAGCGTCACCGCTGCCAGGTCGAACCGGAGACCGGCAAACAGCACCGGTGGCAGCTCACGGAGCCCGGTTTTGATCGCGACGAACGAGCCACCGAACAATACCGCGAGTAGGACGAAAAGCGCGGTGTCACGGTAACGGGCCGGGAGTGAGGGACGATCAGAAAACGTGGACCGCAGCATCGGCCAGGTCAGTTGGACCACCCGTTAGAGCGAAGATATCTCATTACCTGTGTAACGGGTCGAAATGTGAAGAGGGCTGTGGGAGACGTGGTGTCACGGACCGACAGTCGTATCGGCAACTCCCACCGGGAAAGCTCGAAATCGATTCAGTCCCAGGCGGCGGGCGACCAGTCCGGATCGACGCGTCGGTCGACCGTGTCAATGCTGTCGATACGGTCGATTTCGGCGTCCGTCAGGGACAGGTCGAGGCTCGCCAGGTTATCGGTGATGTGGGCTTCGCTCGTGGCTTTCGGGATCGCCGTCACGCCCTTCTCGCGGAGCCACGCGAGGCTGACCTGCGCTTCGCTCGCGTCGTGGTCGTCGGCGATGGCTTCGATGACGTCGTGACCGAACACTTCACCGCGTGCCAGCGGGGAGTACGCCACCAGTTCGTAGTCCTGTTCCGCCGCGTGCTCGCGGAGTTCCGACTGCTGGAGGAACGGGTGCGTCTCGACCTGGTTTGCAAACACCGGAGCATCGAGCACGTCCATCGCCGTCTCGACGTGGTGCGGTTCGAAGTTCGAGACGCCGACGTTGTCGATCAAGCCGCGGTCGACGAGTTCGTCGAACGCCGGAAGCGTCTCCTCGGGTTCGTACTCGCCCGCCGCCCAGTGGACGTACAGCAGATCCACCGAATCGACGCCGAGTTTGTCGAGGCTCTCCTCGGTCGTCTCGATCACGTCGTCGTGCGAGAGGTTCGAGATCCAGACCTTCGTCGCCAGGAAGATATCGTCGCGGTCCACGTCAGCCGCAGCGAGACCGTCGCCGACGGCGCTTTCGTTGTCGTAGGCCTGTGCGGTGTCGATATGGCGGTAGCCGGCCTCCAGCGCCGTCCGGACGCTTTCCGCACACTGTTCTGCGTCGTCGTTCTGCCACGTTCCGAGACCGAGCATCGGCATGCCGCTCGCTCGTGGACCGCCGTCTGTCGAGGACTGTTGCTGAGTCATTATCGGATACCGGAGCTTGCGACTTTAAGCCGTTTGGAAGCCGGCGGGTAGCGCCGATTATCGGACGGACAGCAGATTGACTGGCTACTACAGGTAGTGTACGGTCGTTCAGAAGCCATAGGACCCGAAAATCCAGAGCGCGACGACGGGCGATGCGGCGAGGAACGTGCCAAGAACGACCGTCCCGAGAACCGTCTCCCACCCCAGGCCCCGAACCGGTCGCTCGTACCGCCACAGCTGGACCGCAACGTAGACACCGGCGACGACTATGCCACCGAGCACCAAGAACGGCGGAAACCCGAGTGACGGAAACGGTGGGAAGCCCATCGCCGTAAACGGCTCCGAACCACTCGAAGCCGCGAAATCGAGGCCGATGCCGACAGCGCCGACGACGGTGGCCGCGACGACGTACGAGATGCCAGCGATGACGTGCCGGAGTGCTGCAGCCAGCCCGAACGGCTCTGCATCGGTCGGCAACACCTCTGGGGCCGCGTAACTACCGATTCCAGTGTAGAGGAACGGGACGGTCAGCACACCGACGGCGACGGCATACGGAAGGACCGACGAGATCGCGACGATGAGAACTGCCATGGTCAGGGCGTACGTGCGGCCGGTCGCGCCCCCGAGAACCAGAGGCGGGACGAACAGCACAGCGATCGCCACCAGGGCAAACAGACAGAGCGGGACGGAGTAAGGCCGGAACCGCCCGACAAAACGGGAGAGAGACATGCCAGGGTCGTTTCGAACCCAAGCGCATAGGTTTTCGGCTCTCCAGTGAGAGTCGGAGTCAGCATACTTTTACGCTCCGTTGCGGTATCGTGACAGCAGAACGTCACTATCGCGGGTGAACCACGCTATCACTGAGTCCTGTCCCGGCCTGACTCTACCCGGTGGTCGCCGGACTTTGCCAGACCGTGTTCCCACCCGAAACGTCCGAGGGAGTCGCAGCAGCGACCATCCTGAACCGAGAGGAAGCTGTCCCGGAGTCGCTCCCGGCGGCAGAGCTTGAAAACGTGCAACTCCTCCCCCACCGGACGGACCTCCTCGAATACATGCCGACCAGCGCGACCGCCGCCGAGTTCGGGACCGGAGACGGTTCGCCGAATCAATCGTCCGGGTCACGCGGCCGGAGACGCTCTCTCTGGTCGATGAGTGGGAAAGCGACGAGGAGCGCCAGGCTGTTGAGCGGCGCTGTAGCGAGCACGGGGTGCTGTCCGTCTGCGGGACGCTGGGCCCATCTCCGTGCTCCGTGATGCCGACACCGACTCGCTCGACTGGGTGTATATCAACAGCTCCCACGAGTATGAGGCGACGCTGGCCGAACTCAGAGAGCCAGCGGGCCGTCACAGCGGACGGCTAATCGCGGGCGACGACTACAAAATCGTGAACGGCGTCATCCCTGCCGTCCACCAGTTCTGTGCGGAGACCGACTGGCGGCTGGCGTCTCTCACGCTCGAAACGCACGGCCGTCGGAGTTACGCACTCCGCAAAGCATAATGACCGACCGCTGTGTGGACTGAATCGACGAATTTCCCCGGAATCGTCACCGTACCTGTGGCTAAAACCCAGTGACACGAGCGGCATCGTCGGCCAGACGGTTTATACGGCCGGACGGACTTGACCCTGTATGGCAGACTTCGGATTACAGGTGCGGATGCTCGTCGTCGGTGCGATTCTGTTCGCGTTCTACGTTTTCGCCGGCACGGCACTGTCGGTGCTGTTGGGCCTGCCGCTCGTCCCGGTGCTCCTCGTCGGAATCCTCGTGGTGCCGGCGATCCAGTACAAACTCGGGAAGTGGCTGGCACTCCGTGGCGCGGAGGATATGCCGGACGACCAGCGGTTCGGCTACGTCCACCAGATGGTCCGGCGGCTCTGCAGAGATATGAATATCGAGGAGCCCCGGCTGATGGTGATGGACATGGGCGTGCCCAACGCCTTCGCGGTCGGACGGAAAGGTGCGGGTGTCGTCGTCGTGTCGAGCGAACTGATGCAACTCCTCGACGACGACGAACTGGAGGGCGTGATCGCACACGAACTGGCCCACATCAAGAACCGGGACGTCATCACGATGGTCGTCGGCCAGTCTATCGGGATGCTCGTCGGCTACGTCGCCTACTTCGCGGTACTGTTCGGCGGCGAGCGAAACGTCGGCTCCTGGATCATGGCGATGATCGCCTCCTCGCTCGCGAACGCGCTGGTCATGGTGTTCGTGCTGGCTATCTCACGGTATCGGGAGTACGTCGCCGACGCGGACGCGCGCCGCGCCATCGGCACCGGCGAGCCGCTGGCCCGTGCGCTCGAAAAAATCTCTCGCGGTGCTGAAGGACGCGAATCGAAAGTCGAGGACAGCATGAACGCCCTCTGTATCTTCAACGCCGACAAGGGGCTGTTCGAGAAACTGTTCTCGACCCATCCCCCGACTGAGAAGCGCATTCAGCGGCTCCGGTCCTGATACTGTCGGCTGTAACTATTTCAAGGTATTTGCCACCCCGAGGTGGCGAGATTCTTCACAGACGTACAGCTGGCAGTATGAATCGGGAGGCGGACTGAACCGATTGGCACGGCTGTATCGCAGCCGACGCTCTCGTACAACTCTCTGGTAACTGGCCGCTTATCCGCGTCGAGC
Organism: Haloarcula sp. CBA1122; assembly: GCF_009741785.1. Lineage (NCBI taxonomy): Archaea > Methanobacteriati > Methanobacteriota > Halobacteria > Halobacteriales > Haloarculaceae > Haloarcula > Haloarcula sp. CBA1122. The sequence goes on along the minus strand of NZ_WPCB01000012.1, from coordinate 54,173 downwards.
CGGAAGTATCGCTATGTCAGACACAATGCGAGCGGCGGTCGTGCCTGAGGCAGGGGCAGACTTCGAGGTCGTCGAACGGGACGTGCCCGAACCCGACCCGGGCGAGGTACGGGTCTCGGTCGACGCCTGTGGCATCTGTCACAGCGACGTGTTCACGAAAGAGGGGACCAACCCGGTCGTCTCCTATCCGCGGGTTCCCGGCCACGAGGTGGCTGGACACGTCGATGCCGTCGGCGACGCTGTCGATGCCTGGGACGTGGGCGACAGGGTCGGCGTCGGCTGGCACGGCGGCCACTGTTCGACGTGTGAGCAGTGTCGACAGGGGAACTTCCTCCAGTGTGAGAACGGCGAGATCACTGGGCTGAGCTACGACGGCGGCTACGCCGAGTACATGACTGCACCGTCGGAAGCGCTCGCCAAGATTCCGGAGGCGCTGGACGCGGCGGCCGCAGCGCCGTTGCTCTGTGCGGGCGTGACGACGTTCAACGCGCTGCGGAACAGCGATGCGAACGTCGGAGATCTGGTCGCGGTGCAGGGCGTCGGCGGACTCGGTCACCTCGGGGTCCAGTATGCTCACGCGGCCGGCTTCGAGACGGCCGCCATTTCCCGAACGCCGGAGAAGGAATCGCTGGCGAAAGAGCTGGGAGCCGACCACTTCATCAACGCGGCGGACGTGGATGCCGGCCAGCGGCTACAGGAACTCGGTGGGGCCGACGTCGTGCTGGCGACGGCACCGTCGAGTGACGCCATCAGTTCTATCGTCAGCGGAATCGGCGTCGATGGCTCAGTCGTAGTCGTCGGCGTTCCCGGCGAGCCAGTGGAAGTGAGCGCACAGCAGCTCGTCCAGAGCCGGGGCGGTGTCGAAGGCTGGGCCTCCGGACACGCACGCGACTCACAGGACACGCTGGAGTTCAGTTCGCTCCGTGACATCGCGCCGGAGATAGAGACCTACCCGCTCGAAGACGTCAACGAAGCATACGGGCGGATGATCGACAACGAAGCGCGGTTCCGGGCCGTGCTGGAACTGTAATCGAGCAGGTCTCGATATCGGTTGAAGCGCGTCTATACGCCACAGTCCCGGCTGAGACCACAATTTCCCGTCGTGATTTCCCGGAGAGCAACGCCTTTGTCTGTGGATCAAGAACCCGTATTCAATGGACGGCACCGCCGACGACCGCGTCTACTACGTCATCAGCGACCTCCACATCGGCGGCGACGAGCAGCTAGAGGACGTGGAATTTCTCGACGAACTACTCGATTTTCTGGGGCGGTTAGAGACCACCGACGGGCACGCCGAACTACTCATCAACGGCGACGCGTTCGGGCTGTGGGAGTTCACCGGCATGTCGGGACTGGAGAAGTTCGACGCCCTCGAAGAGACCTATCCGTCGCTGTTCGAGCAGTTGCGAAAGACCGGCGAGAACATCCAGATCACGCTGATACCGGGCAACCACGACCACGAACTCGCGGCCTACGACGAGTACGTGGAGCGGTTCGCGGCGTACAACGTAGACCTTGTCCAGTCGAAGTCGATTACCCGTCCGGTGGGGGACCAGGCCATCCACCTCGAACACGGCAATCAGCAGGACCCCAACAACCGCATCGAAGACTGGGGGGACACCAACGTGACGCCGCTTGGCTACTACTACAACACGCTCGTGACAAGTCGGGCCGGCCAGCTGTCGGACCGGGGTCGGTACAACTGGCTCAAGGACGTCCAGGCCGTAACGCCGACCGAGCGGGTCCCGGTGTGGATGCTCTCGAAGTACTTCTATCGGGAGATGAACCCGCTGTTGCGGTACGCGCTGGTCCCGTTCCTGTTGCTGTTCAACATCAGCGCCATCCTGGCGATTCTGGCGGCGCTGAACCTGCTGGGCGTCTGGTCCGCGCCGGTCGAAACGACGACGTCGTTTCTTGGCCAGTTCGGCACGGTCGGCACCGCCATCTGGATGCTGCTTGTCGTGAACGCGTCGCTGGCCGGGCTGCTGTTGCTCGTGGGCATCCCGTTGTACCTTCTGCGACAGGACATCAAGAAGACCATCAACCGGTTCGGAGTCTTCGAGACCGACCTCACGGTCGATACCCAGACACCGTACAAGGAAGCCGCCCGAGAAGTGTTCGACGAAAAGGAAGACGTGGTCGTCTTCTGTTACGGTCACACGCACCGGCCGAGCGTGCAGTCGGTAGACGGCGGGCTGGTCGTCAACAGCGGGACCTGGCTCAAACGCCTCCACCGTCGGGACGGCATCATCGGGCTCCTCCCCCCGGTTTTTTACCCCTCCTACCAGCTCTGTGCGGTGCGCATTACGGCCGAAGACGGACAAGTGGTCGTCGACTACGAGGAAGTCCAGAAACCGAGCCCAAGTCCGGAGGAGCTGACACTCACCGAACGCCTGCTGACGGTCGGTCGGACACCCAACCCCGAACTCCCCGACCGTGCGGTCGTGGAAACCGAGCAGTCGGTGCCGCCGCGGGAACCGGCCGAGTAAGGGGTGGACCGGTCCGACGGCAACGTGGTTGCTGTCGGAAGTGGACCGGATTTGGGATATCTGCAACAGCCGTTGTCGGTGCGTCGACCGGGAAGTGATTTCCTACCTTCGTGTGAAATTGAGACCCATCGAGCGTCAGACGGAAGGAGGTCGTTTGCTCCCGGATCGGAGTTCTCTGCAGAAAAGTCTATTACATACGACTGTAATGGCTACGTATGAGCAATACCGCGGACGATGGTCGGGCTGACGGGTCGCCACCGTCCACGGCAGAGTTCACACCGGAGCGAGTGCTCTCGGTGTTTCGAGACCGAACGGACCAGGCGAAGCCGTTGACGGCAACCGATGTGATGGACGCACTCGGTTGTTCCCGGAAAACGGCACACAACAAGCTCGAAGTACTCGTCGAGCGGGGTGAGCTGGAAACGCGGAAGGTCGGCGCACGGAGCCGGGTCTGGTGGATCCCGTTCTCCCAGCTCGTCGGCTCGGACGCGCAACAGCAGCAACGAGAGCCGCCGGTCGAACACAGTATCGCCGACGCGGACCTGCCGGGGACGGGGGACGTACTCGACGACCGGCGTGCAGCGCTGAGGGCCGCGTACGACTACCTCCGTGAAAACCCCAACACGGATGCCGGGAAGCTCATTACCGAGGTGTTTCAGGAGCATCCGGCGGGCTACAAGACCGCTGACGAGTGGTGGGACGCTATCGGACCCGCGCTCGAAGACCTCCCACAGGTCGACCTGGCCGCCGACCACGAGCACGTCTGGCACTACGTCGGTGGGTGAGTTCACCGATGCCAGAGGAAAAGCCGACGGAACAGTCGGACGTAACGGAAGACGCGGAGTCAGAGACATCGGAAGTGTACGCCTCTCGCAAAGAGCAGCGGTATCCCATCTCATCGTACACGCCGGTCGCGTACGACAACCTCGAGGCGGCACCGGAGAGCGATGCCCATCCGGACACGGGGACGGGCGGGCGGTTCAGAGAACTCTCCTTGCCGAAAGTGCCGAAGCTCCGCCACGTCGTCGGTCCCAGCGCGATCATGCTGGGGGCGTCGCTCGGCAGCGGTGAGACGCTGTTCTGGCCGCATCTGGTCGCCAGTTACGGCTGGGGACTGTACTGGCTGTTCCTCGTGGCGGTCTGTCTCCACTTTGTCATCAATACGGAGATACAGCGGTGGACACTGGCGACCGGTGAGAGCGTGTTTCGGGCGTTCGAACGGGTCCATCCGGTTCTCCCGCTGGCCATGCTGGTCGGCGGGTTCATCAGTCTCGGCTGGCCGGGGTGGGCCGCGAGCGCCGCGCAGATCGGCGCACAGGGCCTTGGACTCGGCACGTACGACGTTGCTGGCGTCGACATCGTCGGCTGGCGACTGTTCGGCATCGCGCTCATGGTGTTCATCTGGATTACCTATCAGGTGACGCCGCTGATGTACAACGTCGTCGAGAGCCTCCAGCTTGTTCTGGTGGCGCTGTCTATTGCGTTCACCCTGCTGCTGTTCGTTCTCATCGGGTCAGTGGACGTGCTGGTCGGTGTTCCGGGGAGCCTGACGGAGGTCGGCGACTACTCGCCGGTCGGGACCATCGCCGTGCTGGTCGGGGCGCTGGCCTACGCCGGCGCGGGCGGCTACCTCAACCTCTCACAGAGCCTCTGGATACGCGAGAAGGGCTACGGGATGGGGCGGTATCAGGGCCGGATCAAGAACCCCTTCGCCGGCGACGACCCCGAGACGGTCCACGAGGACGGGTTCACGTTCACCCCGGACACGCAAAACCTCAAACGGTGGCGCGGCTGGTGGCGCGTGACACAGCTCGAACACCTGTTGACCTTCCTGCTGGGCCTCCTCCTCGTCACGACGATGCTGGTCGTCATCGCGGTGTCACAGGCACCGGGAGCGACGAGCGACGCGGTCGATATGTGGCTCATCGAGATCGCGCCGTCGGTCGGCGGGTTCACGACGAGCGTCATCTACGTCACGCTGTTTCTCGCCCTGTTCACGACCGAATACGCGATCATCGAGTCGTTCGTCCGGAACAGCTCCGACATCATCTACGAGCTGTACGGTCGGGACGCGGGCTGGAGCCTGCCCCGGCTGTTCTGGGGACTGCTGACCGTCTTCTGTGGCTGGGGCATCTTCATCCTCACCCTCCCGATATCGATATCTGATCCCTTCGGGCTCCTGGTCGTCGGCGCGGCGATGTCCGGGCTGTTGATGTGGCCGTACATCGTCATCGTCCAGCTCGTCAACACGGTCCGGCTGCCGGAGCACACGATGCCGGGCTGGGGTCGCATTGTCGCAATGTGGGTCGCCGCGGCGTTTTTCGGCTACTTCAGCGTCCTCCTGATCGGGACCGGGCTAGCGACACAGCTGGGGTTGCAGGCGTTTGCCGTCCAGACGACGGTGCTCGGCAGCGCACTGGGAGGGTACGCCCTCTGGGCGATCTGCCTGCTCGTCCAGGCGTATACGATGTATCGAGTGGGACGCGCGAAAGTCACGGCAAACGGGACAGTCACTGACGCCGCCACCGCGCAAGGGTGGTTCTCGTGACCGACGAACTCCGCGTCCACTTGCATTACACGATGCGGGGGTCGTACCCGCTCCGGATGGTCGACGTGTTGTTCTGTACGGAGCGGGCCTACTTCGTCGAGTACGACTATTTGACACCCGTCGACCTGCTGTTCGGGTCGCCGGACCAGCGGGCCGCGGCGTTCGCATCACGGGTGGTCGAAGAGGGCGTCCACGCGGCTCTCGAAACCGCCGAAACGGTCGAGACACAGTCGTACGACACACTCGACAAAATCGAGGTCCACTCTGGCGGCCGTGTTGGTCGGCCGAAAATCACAGCCCACTCCCACGCTGGCTCCGCCACAACAGTCAGAGTCCACGGTCAGTTCGACGCTGAGCCCTTCACGCAGGCGCTTCGGTCGACAGTCGACGGACACGACGTGACAGTCCGACAGCGAGACGGTATCGGGTTCTGACCTCGTAGCTCGTGGAGCCAGCGATGCGGGCCGTGCTACTGGAGCGCGGCCGCGACCATCTCGATGGGATGTGGCGGCTCCGCGTCACCGTCGCCGAAGTCGTCGATCTGGGACCGGCAGGACGCGCCGGGCGCGACGACTCGCTCGGCAGGCGAATCGTCAATCTGGCCCAGGAGGAGGTCCGCGATGCCCTCGCTCATCGAGTAGTGTTCGGCCTCGTAGCCGAAGCTCCCTGCCATCCCGCAACAGCCCGAATCAAGCGGGTCGACAGCATATCCGGCCCGGCGCAGAACGCCGACGGCGTGGTGGTCTTTCTTCGTCGCCTTCTGGTGGCAGTGGCCGTGGTACGCCAGCGAGCCGCCCGGTTCGTCGAAGGAGATAGCCTCTCCCAGCCGGTACGTGTCGAGATACTCGCAGACGCCGTACGTGTTCGCCGCGACGGTGTCGACGTCGTCGCCCGAGAGGAGGTCCCGGTAGTCGACCTGATACATCACCGCGTCGGACGGTTCGATGGTGACCACGTCCCAGCCGTCGCGGATTCGCGGTGCGAGCACGTCGACGTTCGCTCGTGCCGTCTCGCGAGCGTGATCCAGCATACTCTTGGAGAATGCGGGACGGCCGCTATCGGTCACACCGTCAGGCACAACTACGTGGACGCCCGCCGCCTCCAACACTTCTACGGCCGCTTTCCCGACATCGGGATGGCTGTAGTTCGTGTACGGGTCGGCGATCACGAGCGCCTTCCGCTCGGCTTTGTTCGCAGCAATCAGTGCCCCGCCGCGGTCAGCCCACCAGTCCCGGAACGTAGTCCGGTGGAAGGCGGGCAGCGTCCGTTCCTCGGTGATACCGACCGTTTTCTCCATAAGGAACCCCGAGCCCGGCAAATCCATCAGCCAGTTCGACACCGGGGCGAACGCGCTCCCAAGCGAGAGCACCGTCTCGACGTTGGCGAACAGCCGGTCCCGCAGCGAGATACCTTCACGCTGGTGGTGTTCGTGGACCACCTCGGCTTTGAGCTTCGCCATGTCGACGCCGCTCGGGCAGTCCTTTTTGCAGCCTTTACAGCCGATACAGAGGTCGAGGACTTCCGTGACGAACTCCTCGTCGGTGGGGTCCTCGGGGAGGTCACCGTCCATCGCCGACCGGAGCATGTTGGCCCGACCACGAGTGCTGGTGATTTCCTCCTCGGCGGCGCGGTAGGTCGGACACATGACGCCGCCGGTGGTTTCCTGATGGCCGGTACAGCCCGCACAGCCGTGACAGAGTTCGACCATCCCCTGAAACCCGTTCTCGTTGTCCCAGTCGAGCGTGGGTTCGAAGCCCGCGTCGAACTCGTAGTCCGGGTCGTACCGGAGGTTCTCGGCCGGGTCGTGGTCGCCGCAGATGTTGCCCGGATTCAGCCGCCAGTCCGGGTCGAAGGCCGTCTTCAGGTCCCGAAACGTCTCCCAGAGGTCGTCGCCGTACAGTTTGCGGTTCCACTGGGTCCGGGCGCGGCCGTCGCCGTGTTCACCCGACACCGACCCGTCGTACTGGACGACGAGGTCCGTGATAGCGTCGGAGATGGCCTCCATCGTCTCGATGCCGTCCCCGGATTTCAGGTTCAACAGCGGCCGGATGTGCAACACGCCGGGGCCGGCGTGGGCGTAGTAGGAGGCGAACGTGTCGTGTTCGTCGAACAGCTCCCGGATATCGGCGACGTACTCCGGGAGGTTCTCGGCCGGGACCGCCGTGTCCTCGACGAACGGCCAGTGTTTGTCGTCGCCCGTCCGCGACAGGAGGATCGGCAGCCCGGCCTTGCGCATCTTCCAGAACTTCGCCTGCCGGTCCGCGTCGTAGGCCTCCAGCGCGTCGACGGCGTTGACGGGGGCGTCGGTGACCGAACCCGCCCCGTCACTCGGCGACTCTCTGGCCTCGTAGTCCGGAAGCCGGTCGGCGAGCAGGTCGGCGACTTTCTGCGCGCCGGCATCCGCGGAGTCGGCGTAGAACTCGACGAGCAGCGTCGAGTCCGTCTCCTCGGGGAGCATGCCGACGACGTCAGCGAACTCCGGGGTCTCCGCAGCGAGGTCGAGGAGCACGTCGTCCATCACCTCGACGGCCGAGGGGTCGTGATCGAGAATCGGGGCGACGTCCCGCATCGCCGACAGGATATCGTCGTAGGTCAGCATGGCGATGGCCGTAGCGTCGGGAACGGGTTCGAGCGAGACTGTCGCCTCAGTGACAACAGCCAGTGTCCCTTCGCTCCCGGCGAGCAAGCGGGCAAGGTTGACTTCGCCGCGTTCCCTGGCGCTGTCGACCAGTTCATCCAGATTATATCCCGAGACGTTGCGCTTGAGCTCCGGATATCTGGCGTCTATCTCCGCCGCGTCCTTCGAGAGGATCTTCGCGACTTCGGCGTAGATTCGCGTTTCGAGGTCGGCGTCCGGGCCGGCCTCGGCCGCTCGCGATTCGAGGTCGTCGACATCGACCCAGCCAAACGTTGTCTGAGTGCCGTCAGCGAGAACGACCTCGCACTCCTCGATGTAGGCGTCTGTCTTGCCGTATTTCAGCGAGTGTGCACCGGTCGTGTTGTTCCCGATTGCACCGCCGAGGACGCTCTTGTCGCCCCAGGCGGGGTCCGGCGCGAACTTCAGGCCGTGGGGTTCGAGCCGGTCGTTGAGACGGGCGATGGTGATGCCCGCCTGTGCGCGGGCCTGCTTGGCCTCGGGATCGACCGACAGCGTCTCGTCCATGTGTCGCTTGAAATCGAGGACGACGGCCTCGTTGACGGCCTGCCCGGCGAGACTGGTCCCGCCACCCCGTGGGAGCACCGGAATATCCTGCTTGTCGCAGTACTCCATCACCGCGACCACATCGTCGGTCGAAACCGGTGAGACAACGCCGATTGGGCGCTGTTCGTACGCGCTCGCATCAGTCGCAAATAGCTCACGGGTGTACGTATCGAAGCGTACGTCGCCATCCACGCGGCGCTTCAGGGCCGCTACGAGGTCCGGTCGGTGGACGCTGTCGCCCTGGTAATCGTAGTTCGCGCTCGGGTCTGTCGCCGGGTCACGCTTCTCGGGGGGTCGGGAGTCGTATGCCATAAGTAGGAAGTGAGAGAGTGGGAGGAGTTAGAACGCGGCCGGTGCCACGACGTATGCCAGGATGAGCGTCAATGTGCCCGTGAACACGCCGTAGTACAGCACCGGTATCAGTTCGAGACGGATGACGCGTCCCTCCTCACCGATGAGACCGACCACCGTTAGGGCGGCGACCACGTTATGGATTGCGATGAGGTTGCCGATTGCGCCGCCGACCGCCTGTGCGGCGACCACGATCTGGGTCGGCGCACCGATCTGCTGTGCGGCCTGGAACTGGAACAGTCCGAACAGGATGTCGCTGACCGTGTTCGAACCGGCGATGAACGCGCCGAACGCACCGATGAAGCCCGAGAAGAACGGGAACATCTGGCCGGTCCCGTTCGCCGTGATTTCCGACAGCAGGCCGAGCATTCCGGAGTTGATCGGCGCGGCCTCCAGCACGACGGCGCTGCCGGTCCGCTGCATGATCATAACTGTGGCGACCGCGAACCACAGCGCGACGACGGCCGGAGCGATGTTTCGAAGCGCCTCGCTCCACGAGGCCTTGATTCCATCAGTGTCCATTCCGTGGAGCGCGTACGTGATCACGGCGACGAGGACGAAGAGGCTCCCGGGGAGGTAGAACAGCTCGACGCCCTCCGAGAACGGCGTACCGAGGATGTTACTCCACAGGAGAACGCCGTTCGTCGACAAGAACTCCTGAATCGGACTGACGACGCGGGTCACGACCAGCAGTGCGGCGACGAGGAGGTACGGCAGCCAGGCCATACCCAGCGACATGTCCTGCGAGTGGGATTCTTCAAACGTTGCCGTGCCGCCGTCGGCCGCGACGGTTCCCTCTCGGCTGTCACCCGTCGTGGTGCCGACACCCTCGCCGGGCTCGATACTGCCGATCCAGTGGTCCGGCCACTGCTCCTGCGGGCCGAAGTCCCATTCGTCGTCTGGGAGGAAGTAGCCGGCCCGTAGCGTGGTCGTGACCACGAGCAGGCCAACCATCGCACCGAGCAGGGCCGGGAACGTCGGACCGAGGAAGTACGCGGTCGCGACGTAGGGTATTGCAAAGGAAGCCCACGCGAAGAGGCACAGCGGCAGGACTTCGAGCGCCGGTTTGATCGACCGCTCTTCTCCGAAGAAACGCGTCATCATCGCTACGCCGATGAACGGGATGGCGATGCCGACGATAGCGTGGATGAGCGCCGCCCACACACCGATCTGAGCGACGTACGCGCCGACGCTCTCGAAGCCGCCCTGCTGGAGCACCTGCTGTGATGCGCCCGTACCCTCTGCGAACACCACGTCACGCAGTCCGATTATCAGCGGCGTTCCGACCGCGCCGAACGTGATTGCGAGGATATTCCCCGTAAGCGCGACGACCACCGCGGCCAGTGGCGGGAAGCCCAGGCCGACCAGCAGCGGGCCGACGATGGCCGCGGGCGTCCCGAAGCCGGCCGCGCCCTCGATGAACGAGCCCATGAGGAAAACGAGCAGGATGACCTGCACGCGCCGGTCGTCGCTGATCGAGGAGAACCCCGCGTTGATGACTTCGAACGCGCCGGACTGTTTCAGCGTGTACAGCAGGAGTATGGCCCCGAAGACAATGACCAAGATTCTGGTCGCTGTCAGCGCGCCGCGTATCGACGCGGCAGCGATCAGCGTGGGCGACATCTGCCAGCCGACAAAGGCAGCGATAGCCGCAACCGCCCATGCGATGGGCATTGTCCGTGTCGCAGGCTGGTACAGCCCGACCATCAACACCGCAATCGTCGCCAGCGGCAGCAGTGCCAGGAGCACCAGCGTGTGCTCAGACATGGGTTCTCACCACCGGAATCCGTTCGTCCGGAGACGTGCCGCCACTGTCACCAGCTACGTGCCCTGGGAAACAGTATCGCGCTCTCATTTCTGAACCACCTCGGTACGGGCCTCTATCGCTCGAAACCTTCCGATACAGCGGTTTCTGGTAGGGTGCATCAGTCACGTCGTCTGGCAGGGAGTATTTATACCTATCTACTGTTTACATTATCGTCTACCCAGAATAGCGCCGGAACAGAAGCGAGAAGCGCTGATAGCCGAAAAAACAGGCCGTATTCTGTACGAACGTCCGGAGTGCAGTACAGTCGTGTGTATCCGGTATAACAGTGCTTTACGCCCCGATTTCACTCGACTGTACTCTCACGCGAGCCCCTTACAGTCGTCTGTATCTGGTGGTTTCAGGGCGTTATTCACAGTCCTGTGGACGCAGTTGGAAAACGGGCCGTACCGGGGTTCAAGATCGAGGCTGTCGTCCCCTCGCTGGAACGGCGCTGGCGCGCGATAGAACGTGAACCGGACACTCGGCGCTGAGCGACACAAGACGGTCTCTGAGGCAGATGGATGTGTTGGAGGGTCTCCCGGCGAATACCCAGCGGAGACGAAAACGTATCGCGTCCGCCTGTCGTACGGATTGCCGCTTGGCCAACGCCGTTACGGCGGAGGTGGAAACCACGAGTATGACACGCGTTACAGTCTGGAACGAATACGTCCACGAGCAGGAACACGAAGCGGTCGCGGACCTGTACCCCGACGGGATTCACGGCACTATCGCCTCGGCACTGGAAGAGCGCGGATTCGACACGGAGACCGCGACGCTGCAGGAGCCCGAACACGGGCTTACCGAGGACGTACTGGCAGAAACGGACGTTCTGACCTGGTGGGGCCACGCCGCGCACGACCAGGTCGACGACGAGGTGGTTTCCCGAGTGAAAGAGCGGGTCCTCGACGGCATGGGGCTCATCGTCCTCCACTCGGGCCATTACTCGAAGATCTTCCGCGAACTGATGGGGACGACCTGCAGTCTGAAATGGCGCGAAGCCGCCGAAACCGAGCGATTGTGGGTCGTCGAGCCCGGTCACTCCATCGCCGACGGCGTCGACGAGTACATCGAACTCCCGGAGACCGAGATGTACGGGGAACGGTTCGACATTCCGGCACCGGATACGCTCGTGTTCAACTCCTGGTTCGAGGGCGGTGAGGTGTTCCGTTCAGGGTGTTGCTACCGCCGCGGGGCGGGCCGAATCTTCTATTTCCGGCCGGGCCACGAGACCTATCCGATTTACCACAACGAAGCGATCCAACAAGTCCTCGCCAATGCTTGCGAGTGGGCCGCGGCCGGGGACGGTCCGGAGCCATCGTTTGGCAACGCCGATCCGATTGAAGCCATCGACGAAAGCGACGAGCGGTCGGTCCACTGATTTCGGCGTCAGGTTTAGTGGCGTCGTATTTAATCGAGCCGTGTTTACACCCTATTACAACGAATACGCACAGCCGTGGACCTTGTACAGTCACTGTGGGAACACGGGCTGTGTTTTGTCTCGCCATGGTTCAGCGCCTCCTAGGTGGTCGACATCGAGCTGTACCCCAGTTCGAAGTGTTGATTCGAGATGATCAAACAGCGGATCGAGCGACGTCTCGACCGGTGACAACACCCGCCACCGATACGTACTGCCAGTGCGTTCCGATTCGAAGACGACACCATCCCCGATGTGGTCGGTGACGATAGTGGGTACTGCACGACACCGGTCAGTGTCTGCGTGGTACGTATATACCGTTCTGGCAGTCGGTCGGCGGTCGAGAACCTGGTACTCCCGCGTCCCGGAACAGCGGTGCTCGTCGAGACACTCGTTACAGCCTTCGTCGTCGAGAAACACCTCATCGAACGTGGAGATGGCGTCAGCGGGACCGTCTACGTGGTCGATACGCCACATGGCGTTTTCGGTCACGGTACATGTGGCGTTCCGGAGTCGTAGCGTCGGGTACTCGTGAAACAGGTCCATTACCGGGTCGGCACCCGCAGTGAACCTGATGTTGAACTCGAACTCCTTCACAGAGAACACATGGCTCTGTGATGCCATAGTGAATCAGTCGATAATGCTGTCGGTCGGTTTCAGAACCCCAAACCGACTGCAGTGACGTAGTAAAGGCGGCAGTGCCACAAATTACGCACTTGCTTAGCCTCATCCAGTCCGAGTTTGCTTACCGCCGAATGCAGTCCGTACTCGCTGGCCAGTGATCAGTAACACGGTATTCAGCGGTTAGCAATGAGATAGACACGTCCGGAGCCGTTTCGGAATCTATTCCTCGGGGCCGAACAGCGCGTCCGCGTCGGCGGGCGTATCGAAGTCGTGGAAGTGTTCCCCTTTCTCCTTCGTGAGAATATTCAGGGCCGCCGCCGCGCCGTCGCCGGCGGAGATGACTGCCTGCCACTCCTCGGCTCGGACCATACCACCTGTCGCGTAGGCGTCGTCGACACTCGTCTCCATCGTCACGTCCACGTCGACGACGTCTTCAGCAGTCATGTCACAGCCCAGCGTCTCAGCGAGGTCGCGGTTAGCCCCGGTCGCGAGGATGAGATAGGATGCTTCGTACGTGTCATCCTCGGTTGCGACCTCGAATCCGGCGTCGGTTTGGCCCACATCGGTCACCTCTGTTCCCTGCTTTCGGTCGACACCGAAGCTGTCGACTTGTGTACGAGCAGTCTCCATGAACGCGGACCCGTCCTGAGAGCCTACTCCGAGATAGTTGAACAGGTGTGCTTTGTGCATCCAGGTCCCGTCAGTGTCGAAGACTGTCGTTTCTAGGCCGTTTTTCTGTGTGAACAGTGCCGCACTCAGGCCGGCGGGGCCGCCGCCGACGACGAGAACGTCCGTCATGCCGCCTAGTTCTGTCTCACCACTGGTAATTGTTGTCATCCAATACGAGCAGCGAAGGTGACGTACCGAAGTGGCATGAGAACGGTTTTCCACAGCCACCCCGAAGCAAACGCATGCGCGCAGCCATCTACCGTGGCCCCGGCGAGATCACCGTCGAAGAAGTTCCCCGGCCGGAGATCGAATCGCCCACCGACGCGATTGTCCGTGTGACCCACACCGCTGTCTGTGGTTCCGACCTGTGGTTCTATCGCGGTCAGAGCGACCGAGAGGAAGGGTCCCGCGTCGGCCACGAACCGATGGGTATCGTCGAGGAAGTCGGCGACGACGTGCGCTCAGTCGAGCCCGGCGACCGGGTGTTCGCCCCGTTCGTCATCAGCTGTGGGCGGTGTGAGTTCTGCCGGAAGGGACTGCACACGTCCTGTGTCAACGGCGACTCCTGGGGCGGCGACAACGGCGGCGGTCAGGGCGAGTACGTCAGAGCGACGGAAGCCGACGGGACGCTCGTCCGCGTTCCCGACCGCCACGCCGACGACGAGGACACACTAGAGGCGATTCTCCCGCTGACGGACGTGATGGGGACCGGGCACCACGCGGCAGTCAGCGCCGGCGTCAGCGAGGGAGACTCCTGTATCGTGGTCGGCGACGGCGCTGTCGGACTGTGTGGCGTACTCGCGGCCCGCCGTCTCGGCGCGGAACGTATCATCGCGATGGGCCACCACGAGGACCGGCTCGAACTCGCGGAGTCGTTCGGCGCGACCGAGACCATCGCCGCCCGTGGTCAGGACGCCGTGGACGCGGCAGACGATCTGACCAACGGCGGTGCGAACCACGTCCTGGAATGTGTCGGTGCGGCCTCAGCGATGGAGACCGCCATCGACGTCTGTCGGCCGGGCGGGACCGTCGGCTACGTCGGTGTCCCGCATGGGGTCGACGACTCCGGACTGGACGTGTTCTCACTGTTCGGCGACAACATCGCGCTCAACGGCGGCGTGGCACCGGTTCGTGCCTACGCCGACGAACTGCTGGCCGATGTGCTGCAGGGCACACTCGACCCGTCACCGATCTTCACGAAAACCGTCGACCTCGACGGCGTTCCCGAGGGGTATCGGGCGATGGACGAGCGCGAAGCGATCAAAGTTCTCGTCAAGCTGTAGTCGGTCTGCACTGGCAGTCAGCCAGGCAACCCACCCGGTAGCTCGTTACGCGTTCCGCGACTAGTTTCGGAGATTCCCACGGACCAGGCTTCGGATCGGCCGATACTGGCGGTCAGCGGCGGTTCAGCTAAAGGCTAGAGACGCTGCTACACTAGCTTTCCGCACGACCGACAGCGAGGGCGGTCAGCCGACGGGTCGTAGGCTAACGCAACGTCGTTGCAGTGACGGCAGTATCGGTCGGAGCCGGTGGTGTAAGAGTGCGTGTTTCCTTCGTGAACTAACATATGTGAGATGATGACAGGGAGGTATAAATTCTTTCTGGACAAACAGGCCACTATACCCTTATATTCAATATATACTGCCAATAGTTACTACGATAGTAGACTATTCATCCATATCTGGGATGTCTCTGTCACAATGGGCCTATTCGATAGTATGCTCCGAGTGTCCGTGCGTCGGCTGCCGTATCGTTGTCGCTCAGGCCTCGAACCCACCGTTGATGATATCCGCGACCCGCTTGCGGTCGAATAACTGTTCCTCGGCCGGGATTTCGGGATACGGCCCCTCAGTGTACGTCGGCCATTCGCCGAACTGCTCGGGATACAGTTGCTTTGCGGTCATCTCCAGTTGGAAGAGATGCAGTATCGGACCCTGATATCTCGCTCCCTGGGGGTAGATCCGGTCGTTCTGTACGGCCGTGATTTCCGATCCGACCGGGTCGGATTTAAACGCCTCCCGTCGCTCCGGAAGGCTCGTGTTCGGCTCGAACCCGCCGAGGTGCAGGATGACGTCCGGGTCCGCCGCAAGCAGCGTCTCGAAGTCGACCACGGAGTTCGTCTCGACCGAGCCCTCGAAGGCATCCCGCGCTCCGAACGGGCGGGTGTGTGCGGTCAGGAATCCGGGGTTGTCAAGGGTATAGGCGTAGATCTCGTCGAGATCAGCCGCGGCGAGCAGTACCGCCGACGGGCGCTCCGACTCGGGCGGCAGGTTCGCGTCGATGGTCGAGCGCATCTCGTCGTGAACCGCCGCAAGCGCCTCGTATCGGGCCTGTTCTTGGAACGCCTCAGCCACGAGTTCGAACTGCTCCCAGAGAGTGTAGTACTCGTAGTCCCCCCATCCGGACGGGGGTTCGGCGTGTCGGTCACTCAGCGAGTTGCCGAACCACGGCGAGACGTTGGTGGCGATCTCTTCGAAGTCCTCACGGTCCCAGTTGTCCTGTTTGGCGATCCAGGCCGGGTCTGCCAGGTGGATATCGCTGTCCAGTTCGTACAGTTTCTCTTTGCTCGGTTTCCACGAAGAGTACAGCCCGGTCCAGTCCAGCGACACGCCCGGCAATCGTTCGACGAACTGGTTCCACAGCCCACTGTAATAGTCCGGCGCGTGCATTGCCGTGACAGTGTCCCCGCGACCCAGGGCGAGCGCCATGTCTGCGTGGTGCGTGAGCCGCGTGAAGACGGTCTCCGGTGGCGAGTCGAAGGTCACCGCTCCCATCGGGGACATCGACACGGAGTACGACCCGTCTGCAGTTGTCGTGTCCGTCTCCGTCACGGCCTCCGTCGGCGCGGAGCCGGTTCCCCGCTCGGCATCACCGGTGCATCCCGCAAGCAGCCCGGCACTGAGAACCGTGCCCCCATACTTGACGTACTCTCTTCGCGTCGGTGACTCGATGTCAGTGGTGTCGTCAGCCATTGTTTTAGGCTAGCCTAAAAAATATATAGATGTTCCGGTTCACCAACCCGGAACAATCCAGTATCAAGCGCCGAGTCCGGCGTCCGTGGGAAGAGTCCAGTATCAAGCGCAGAGCCCGACGTCCGTGAGAAAAATCCGTGGGCCAGAGTGCGATTTCGTGGTGGTCTTACTGGCCCTATTCGGCCACGACCTCCTCGGCGCGATCCGGTTCGGCACTATCGTCACCAGCAGTGCGTTCGTCGCCGTCGTGGCGGGCACGGATTGGATTCACGCGCGGCCCGTGTGGCGTAGCCGAGACCTCTGCCTCGATTTCGAAAACGTCCGCGAGGAGTTGTTCCGTGACGACAGCCTCGGGTCGTCCCCGGGCCTGTATCTCGCCGTCTTTGAGTGCGACCATCCGGTCGGCGAGACGGGCCGCCTGCTCGATGTCGTGCAGGACGACCACGATGGTAATGTCGCTCTCGTCCCGGAGTGTTTCGATGATCTCCATCACCTCAAGCTGGTGGTGGAGATCGAGGAACGTCGTCGGTTCATCGAGCAACAGCACGTCGGTGTCCTGTGCGAGGACCATCGCGATCCAGGCGAGCTGTTTCTGGCCACCACTGAGGCTACCGACTTCACGTTCACAGAGATGGCCGCAGCCGGCCAGGTCAATCGCCCGCTCGACGGCGGCCTCGTCTTCCTCGGTGACACTGTCGAAGAACCCCCGGTGTGGGTACCGACCGTGGTACACCAGATCCTCGACCGAGATGCTGTTTGGCGACGTACTCTCCTGAGAGAGCAGGCCGAGCTTCCGAGCGATCGCTTTGGTCTCCATCGACTGGATGTCTTGCCCGTCCAGCAACACCGATCCGGCTTCCGGTTCGAGCTGATTTGCGAGGCCTTTCAGCAGCGTGCTCTTGCCCGACCCGTTCGGACCGACGAGCGCCGTCACGGCCCCGGGTTCGGCGGTAATCGATTCACCGTCGATGACCGGTTCATCCGTCCCGGAGTACGAAAGCACCACATCGTCGCCGACCAGCGGCCGGTCCCGGTGACTGGACTGGGACCCAGCAGCGGTGTCATTGACCGTAGCGATACCGTCCGAGTTGGAGTTGTCCTGTGACATTAGATCTCACCCATCTGTTCCTGTCGCCGCATCAGGTAGAGGAAGTACGGCCCGCCGACGACGCCAGTGACGACGCCGACTGGAACCTGTGCGGGGCTCAGGGCCAGCCGTGCACCGACGTCCGCGACGACCATCAGCGCCGGACCGACGAACACGCAGCCGATGAGGAGCCGGCGGTAGTCGCTCCCGACGATGAGTCTGACGATGTGGGGGACCACGAGGCCGAAGAACCCGATGATCCCCGCAACGGAGATTGCCGTACTGGCCGCCAGAATGGCAACCGCGGACAGCATGAACCGGACCCGCTCGACACTCATCCCGAGCGAACTCGCGGTCTCTTCTCCGAGCAGGAGGAGGTTCAGCTGTCGTGCGCCCGCCAGCGCGAGGAGCGTCGCGGCCAGCGTCGGGATGACAGCGATGCGAAACTCCTCCCAGCCGACGCCCGTTAGCGACCCGGTAATCCAGGCCAGCGCCGACTGGACAACGCCCAGGTCGTCGGCGAAGAAGAACAGCCCCCGCTGGAGGGAGGTAAACACCATGTTGACGATGACACCAGCAAGGACCAGTCTGACCGGGCTCGTTCCGCCCTGCCACGCGATCATGTACACGAGCAGGAACGCGATGGAGCCACCGACCGCGGCAAACAGCGGGAGGAACGGAGCGAGACTGCTGAACAGAACGAGGGTCAGCAGTACGGTGAGCCCCGCCCCGGAACTCACGCCCAGTATGAACGGGCTCGCCAGTTCGTTTCTCGTGACGGCCTGGAATATCGCCCCGGAAACGGCGAGACACATCCCCGCAAGCACGGCGACGATTACCCGCGGCATCCGAATGTTCCACACGATGAGCGTCCGTTTCGGCAGTTCGGGAAGCTCGGCCCCGAAGAAAAACGACTGCCACGCCTGAACACTGAACCACACCTTCGGGTCGAACACGGCCTGCCACGCCTCGAGGATGGTCATCGAATACGCCCCGAAGCT
Organism: Haloarcula sp. CBA1122; assembly: GCF_009741785.1. Classification (NCBI taxonomy): domain Archaea; kingdom Methanobacteriati; phylum Methanobacteriota; class Halobacteria; order Halobacteriales; family Haloarculaceae; genus Haloarcula; species Haloarcula sp. CBA1122. The sequence goes on along the minus strand of NZ_WPCB01000012.1, from coordinate 36,009 downwards.
CACCTGAAGGAGACCGGCCCCGAAGGCGACGGCAACGCTCGCGACACATAGCCCGAACAGGGACCCGTCGAGAGTGTCGAGCCAGGCTCTGGCTTGCGACCATACATCGGTGGCTCCGCGTGTCTCGCTGGCCATTACTCGCTCACCTCCGCGCGTCCGTCGCTCGCGCCGAGGTAGTTCCGGATCGTTTTGTCATCCATCGCATCGAGAACAGCGGTCTGGTCGAGCCCCGAAACGACCGCCGTGGGGTCCAGATAGCCTGCCAGTGCTTCTTGCCCTGTTTCCGTTCGATCAGCTATCTCGTCGGATGTTATATACGACGAGCGCCGTTCATCAAGAGCCGCCTTACGGACCCGCTGGAAGCGGTCCGACCCCGGTTCGACGGGGGCGTCCTCGGCGTACCGGTCGTCGAAATATTCGACCCAGGTCGATCGTTCGGTCCATTCGTCGTCGAGTTCAGCCCTCCGTCGGACCCAGTCCACTCCATCAGCGACAGACTCCCACCAGCCGTCGTCGATTCTCGTATCCGCGATCACCCGACGTGCGACCCGTGCGCCCCGGCCGGCCGCAATGATCGCCTGCATGTCCGCCGCCTCGGACGGTGAGGCAACGTAGAGACCCGGAACCGGTGTCGTGCCGTCGGCGTCGGCATACGTGTTGTCGAAGGCTTCGTGTTCCTCGCCGTCGTGTTCGTACGTCTCGAACATCGCCGCGTCGTCGTCAAGACCGCGCATATACTCGCCGTCGTAGCGGGTCGCCGCGATGACGCGGCGAGTCGTGGCTGTTTCCCCGTCCTGCGTTTCGACGACGAAGCCCTCCCCGTCGTCAGTTCTGTCGAGCGATTCGACTAGCTGGGAGACGACGGTACAACCGGCAGTTTCGGCATGGTCCTGAATGCGGTCGTACAGCGTCTCGACGTCGATACCGGCCGGGAAACCGAGGTAGTTTTCGAGGTAGGCACAGCGCTTGAGCGACGAGCGGCCGCGGTCGTAGACGGCCGTATCGAGGTCCGCTCTGGCCGTGAACACGCCCGCCGAACAGCCGGCTGGACCGCCCCCGACGATGATGACATCGCGGTCGAACGTCGTCCCCGTCCGGTTCCCCACTGCCACCATGTTCACGACGCTCCGTCCAGTGTCCGTGACACCGACAGCCGGTGTGACGGTTCGGGGGTGTCAATCGATTCGTTCAGCATACTATTTAGGCCAGCCTAAATGGATAAAGCGTTTTCGAATTTTAGGCAAGCCGAACATCATGTCAACAGTTCGTATTCGTTGCCGGGACAAGATGGATGCAGCCTGACACGGATTGGTGGAGCGATGTACCGGTGCGTTCCTACCCAGTGGTCGAAGCTATCCAGACATAATCTCCAACCGTCCGTATCAGTCGTCGGCCGCCACCCTGAGTTCGGGGAAGTATCGACCGTGGAAATCGAACGGGGCGGCGTGGGGGAGCGTTGCCCGGGCGCGCTCCGTAAACGTCTGACCGTCGAGGACGAGTAGCCGGGACCGGTCGGCGTCCCCATCGAGCGCAACGACTACCACCACACCGTCATCCTCGGCGTCGCCGTTCGGTGCAGAGACGAACACCGGCTCACCGAAGTAGTCCCCGCCATCGTCGAACGTCTCGACAGCGCCCGTGTCCGTGTCGAGTTTCAGGACGCGACGGGCCCACTCGGTGACGGGAGTATCCATCCCCATCGCGTACACGTACCGGTGCGGACGACACCAGCGAGCCGGTGAGACGGTCGGCAGCGCACTGCCGTCCGGGTACAACATCTCGCGTGACACCGCCGCGTCGACGTCGCCGTAGCGAGGGGCACCGCTTCCGGTACCGAGGTCCACAGTGAACCGCTCGATGCGGCCGACGATAGCGCCCATCTCGCCCGCACGGAGGGTGTCCAGATACAGCGAGTCGATAGTCGTCGCGTCGGGTACTGTTTCGAGGTCGAACACGAGTTCTCTCCCGCCGGCTCGTTCGAACGCGTTGACGTGGTGAAAGCCGAACACGGCATCGATGACCGGCTCCGCGACGACCGTCCCGGTAGTCCTGTCCATGACAACAATTCGGGTCCCGCGGTCGGGGTCCCACTCGAACTGCTCGATGAAGGGTGCCTGTCGGCCGGGCTTGAGAAACCGTCGGGGGTCGAGCCGAAGCGGAAATTCCGTCAATACGACGTACCGGGGCGTGAGCGCGAAGCTGTGCATGTACGACGGCTGGTCGGTGTCGACGCTCCCGACGTGTCGCCGGGTCCCGTCCGGCGTCATGGCAGTGACGTGGTACTGGCTGGTCCGTCCGAACGCCGTGTCGACGTTGACGAGGACGCCGCTCGTCGGGTCGCGTTTGACGTGGGCACAGGAGAGCTGGCCGGTCGGGACGCCGTCGTCGTGTTCGATGTGACCCGTCGTTTCGAGCGTGTTCGGGTCGAAACGCACCTTCCGGGGCGATTCAGTCAGTGCGACGTACTCGCGGCCGAACCGCTCAGCGATGATGTTCGTGTTGTCGTAGGGGTCTGTCAGAAACGTCGCCAGCCGCGAGCGAAGCGTCGTCTCGCCGGTCGCGAAGCCGCCCTCGAACTCGCCACTCGTCGCCGCTTCGTACGCATCCGTTCGTAGGAAGCGGTTCCGATAGTGAACGGCGTCACCATCCGGGTCGAAGGTGAACCGGTACAGCATCGCGAACCCGTCGAACCAGTGGTCGACACTGCTTCCATTTGGGAAGGAAAACGCGCCGGGGCCGTTCCGGATGAGACTGCCACGGAGCCAGTCCGGGAGGCCACCGGTCACGGGGATCGATGCCGTTGTTTCGTCGTGTAGCGAGTGGAACCCGGGATGGGGAGCCATACCGTTGCAACGGGTGGCAGCGGCTAAGTCCTGATGCCCCTGACTGGAGTACATACGGATTGTTGTAGATTATGTCCGGGTAGCGCTGATCTCGGGGTCGGCGCATACCGGAACATCGCCCCAACAATCCGTATCAGTCCTGCGTCGAGTACGCGTTTCCGCTGACGACGACGCAGTCGTCCCGTGGAGCCTGTGTTCGATGGGGCGGCGAACCAGTGTGACGGCGGCGTAACGACCGAAGCACGTCGGCTTTCACCCACGCGAAGCCGACCACGATGACGGCGAAGCCGGTGACGGTAACCGGGCCGAGTGTTTCACCGAGCAGGAGCCAGCCGCTGATGGCTGTCACTGCCGGAACCACGTAGGAGACCAGGCTGGTTTCAGCGGCCCCGACTGTGCTGATCAGCCGGAAGTAAAGGAGGAACCCAATCGCGCTGGCGACGATGCCGAGGTACGCGATTGCCGCTAGCTGTTCGAGCCCGACTGTGACTGTTCCGAGCCGTTCCGAGGGCAGCCCCGCGCTGACGGCGTGCAGGATGCCCGCCCCGAGCAGGGTCATCCAGGCCTGCAGACTCACAAGCGGGAGCGAACTGGTGTAGCGTTCGGTCAGGACTGCCCCGACGGCGAAGGCCACAGCCGAACTGATGAGCAGGGCGACGCCAAGCAGTCGGCCGCCGACCGCTCCCGGCGTGGGATTTGCGATGATAACCACGCCGATGAATCCACAGACGGTACCGATGAGTTCGTGCGGACGGGCCCTGTAGCTCGGTATCAGCGTCGATGCGAACGCTGGCGTCACAACCGGCGTGAGACTAAGCAGGATCGCGCCGAAGGAACTCGGGACGTACTGCTGTCCGAGAAACAGGAGCGCGAAGTGTGCGCCGATGAGGACGGTGCCGCCGATGAGAATCAGTGACCAGTCATCGCGGGTCTGTGGTCGCAGTGACCGGCCGCGCCAGAGAGCATAACCGAGCAGTACAACCGCAGCGATGTCGTGTCGGACAGCTGCCAGCAGCACCGGCGGAACGCCTTCGAGACCAGTCTTGATCGCCACAAAGGAAAGTCCCCAGATGAGTGCGAGCGCAGCAAACAGCAAGCCAATATGTCGTGTCGAGCGTGTCATTCCAGTAGAGACCTACCGTATGTGCTGGAGGAGTATGAAGCTTCTATCGCCACTGTGACGCACACACACGGCTTCTGTCGGCGAATCCGACGTTCAGAAATTATGGCAGATAGTGCGTGTCCACAGTACAATTGCGGTCACTTGTACCGAGACGTATTGTTCTACTCGGGTACGGAACACAGAAGTCGTATTCAGGTGCGACCGTGTCCTCAGTTCGCGGTCAGGTGTGTCAAAAAAGGCTGATGCCCACATCGGCAGCCCGGCTGATGACCCAGGTCAGGTCGACATCGTGTCGAAGTGCCAGCCCGGGTCAGTCCCGGTTTCGTCGATGTGCTCGGACCGGCACGCCGGACAGCAGTCGGGGACAGCGGTTTCGGACCGGGGGACGTACACCGCGCCGTCACACTCCACACAGGCGTCCGCGACGACGGTCACGCAGTCCGCACAGAGATTGAAGTCGTCGACTGTGAGGTCTCGCAGGGGTTCGAGTTGTTTGTCCAAGAGGTACTCGTCGATAGCCGCCTGACAGTTTTGGCACAGTTGCATAGCGATCCAACTTGACGCATGATACCGTGACACAAATAGTTGCTGCCCGGTTATCGATCCTGAAGTTACCGGTGGGTGGCGATCCGACGACAGAACCGGCGAAAAGTGATACATAGCGGTGCGGGCTACGGCGCACGGAACACGCGAATGGTGTCCCGAGACGTCGGTTCCCGAATGAGTTGTGCGAACCCTAGTTCTGAAAATACTTGCTTCCAGTTGCGGTGATACAGCGGGAAGTCGTCGTCGACGTAGCTCACGTCAGTGTCTTCGCGTCCACGTTGGGGACTGTTGCCCTCGTTTTCGGCGATTACGAGGAGGTCCCCTGCGATGCGAGCGATCTCCTCGAACACCCACGCGTCGTCGGGGTGAATGTGCTGGAGCGTCTCGACCGAGTAGACGACATCGAAGGCGTCATCCTCGAACTCGGTAACGATGTCCTCAAGCGCTCCGGTGTGGAATGTCCCCGAATCCGCGAGCCGAGGGTAGTGTTCGGCCATCACGTCGAAGGATTCGTCGTTGATGTCGATACCAGTGAGGTTCCCGTACCCGTTGGTCTGGAGGTGTGCCAGATGGCGGCCCGAGCCACACCCCAGTTCGATGATCCGGGCGTCATCGTGGACGTAGTGGTCGAGCACGTTGACCAGCGTCTCACTCACTTCGTTCGGTCCGAGTTCAGCGTAGTACGCCGGCGAGAACTTCCCGGAGCGGGAGGCCCAGTCGTCGCGAACGTCGTCCGGGTCCATACCCACCGTACACCGTTGCGGAATAAATGTACCACGAAGTGTGTCAGGCGGGCCGCGGACGCAGTCAGGGAGTCATAAGTCACGGATGAGTGTCCCACCAGACGGACAGATGATGAAACTGCCAGTGTCGTGGCCTATGACTCGTGCTGGAGCAACCGGTCGGCCCGTGTTTCAAGCTCCGCCTCGTCGATCTCGCCCGACGCGTACTGCTGTTTGAGGGTCTCGAGTGAATCCGGTTCAGCGGTCGCCTCGCGCTGTAACTGCACGTACAGCAGGACACCGATCGCCACAACAGCGATGATGAACGCTGCGAGCAGCAGCCACCAGCCGCCTGAGGCCATGCCCATGCCCGTCGCCCCACCGTGGGGTCCCATCGGTCCGTGCTGGAGTAGCGCAGTTGTTGGCGGTAGCATCTGGTACACCTCTGTTTGTATCTACGGGGTTCAAGCCATAATTACGTGCGTTAGTTCCCACAGGCTGAGAACACGAAGCGGGCCGAGCAGCGGTGAATACAGCGCTGAGAGGGAGGTCTGTAACCGGTGGTGTCCGTGGGTCGCGACACCAGTTTCACCCGACTCGGAATTCTCGTCCGTACCAGTCGTCGATTCGGAGTTCGTACGGCGTCGTCGTCGATGTGTCGTCCCAGCTGACTGGATTCGGGGCGAACTGTGTGTTGCTGGCCAGCGAGGCGAGGGCTGGCTCTACCTCGTCATATGTCGCCTCTACCAGCTCACCCGTAACCACGACGCTTCGCCACACGGATTTGGGTTCTGTCTCTTCGTACACGGTGAACCCGACGGTGGCGTCAGCCGTCAGATAGCGGTGTTTCTGGCTCTCGTCGCTCTCTGAAAGGTGAAACGCCAGGCTATCGGTCGCCGGGTCGTACCCGAAGGCGACCGGGACCGGATACGGAGCCGCCTCCGTCGGGCTGGACAGTGCCAGCACGCCGATTCCGTTGTCAGTGAGGACGTCGACAACCGTTTCGTCACGTAATTCTCGCATCCCGACTGCGATGTTAACTGGAAACTACTTGGGATGCAGACCGCATTTTCACTCGATGGGAACGTGAGAGTTACTTTTCAAATAATGGGTAACAGAACAGGTATGGGCACAGACTCGACGGGGGAGTTTGCCGAGTGGGACGAAGAACGGTACAGCACAAATATCGAACGGTTCGATGAGCAGCACAAGCGCCTGTTCGGGCTGCTGAACGACCTCCATACGGCGATGAACGAGGGCCACTCCGAGGAGGAAGTCGGTGACATCCTCCGGGAACTCGAACGCTACACGGAGTACCATTTCGGTGACGAAGAGGAGTTCATGCAGAACTGTGGCTACGCCATGGACTGCAGCGACTGTTTCTACAATCACCGCGAAATGCACGAGGAGTTCGCCGGGAAAGTACAAGAGCTCCGCGAGAAACACGAGAACGGGGAGTACGTCACGATGGAGGTCCTGACAGTCGCCCGGGACTGGCTCGATGCGCATATCGCCGCCGGCGACGAGGACCAGAACTACGCTGACTACTTCCAGAGCGAAGTCAGCGACGACTACGAGTACGAACCCGGACAGTTGTATCAGGACCGAACAGCGTCGGAGGACCCCGTGCCAGTTGACCGGCAGCCCGAAGACGCCGGCGTGCGCCTCGACAGCGACGTCTACGACGGTGGCTCGCTTTCGGTTCCGGAGGGGTCGGTCGCGGCCTGGTTCGAAGACATCGTTTCGGACCACGGGGACCGGACCGCGGCGCTCGTCCGGGATGACGGCGAGTTCGTCGAGCGGAGTTTCGAGGAGATGGCCGAGCGGGCGAAGGCGGTCGCGGGCGGGCTCCTCTCGACGGAACTGCGTCCCGGGGATCGACTGGCCATCAGAGCCCAGTCCCAGTACGAGTGGTCCGTGCTCGACCTGGCCTGTCATTTCGCCGGACTCGTCCCGGTCGCACTCTACCCGTCTGCGAGCGACGACCGAGCAGCCCAGATCATCGAGCGGACCGGCGCGACCGGACTCGTGGCAGCGGGAGACGAGGCCGGGGATCTCTCGATGGCCGTCGAAACCGTGCTCGACTTCGAGGCGCTACCGACTGCTGAGGCGAGAGTGCTCCCCGGCCTGCAGACTGACGGTGACGAGGTTGCGACAGTCGCGTTCGACGTGGCAGCCCCTGCGGAGAAGGCCGGCTGCGCGCTGACACACCGGAATCTACTGGCGGCAGCAGAGAGTCTCCGGGAGGGGCTTCCCACCGGCCCTGGCGCGACCGGGACGTGTTCGCTCCCGCTGGCACACATCTATCAACGTGTCGCGACGTACTACCTCTGGGCGACCGGGAGCGCCGTCGCCTACCTTGAGGCCGAGGAGTTCGTGGAACAGCTCGCGGCCGTCAAGCCCGACGTGCTCGTCGGGGTCCCGAAGATGTACCAGCAGCTCTACGGGACGATACAGGACCGTCTCGGCGACATGGGCTGGATGAAGCGGAAGGTCGGCGGTCGAGTGGCATCCTACGGGCAGGGTATCGTCGAGGGGCGGGGAACACCGCTGAAGTACAGGGCCGCCAAGCGACTCGTCTACAAGCCGTTGCGACGAGAGACAGGGTTATCAAACCTCACCTACGCCCTCTCCGGGACAGGCCGGCTGGACGATCATCTGCTGTACTTCTTCCGGGGGCTGGGCGTTCCGATATGCGAACTATACGGCTCCGTCGGAACAACCGGTGTCGGCGCGCTGAATCCGGCTGCGTCCTTCGTTGAGGAGTCAATCGGCGACCCAATGCCGGGCGTGGAAATCGCTGTCTCGGAAAGCAGGGAGATACTGGTCCGTGGCCCGACTGTCCTCGGTGGGTTCCTCGACGGCGACCAGACTGGCGCACAGACGCTCCGGGACGACTGGTATCACACCGGCGAAGTCGGTGAGGTGGGGCCAGACGGGGAACTGTCGCTCGCCGAGTGAGCATATCGGGTGAGCGGTGAACAGCCCTGTTTACCGTACAGTCGAGCGAGGTCGTAGTTCGAGTCGGGTCAGACGAGCCGAGACCCGAGTGCGACGAGTGGCACGAGAACGACTAGGTACGCGGCCGCCGAAATCGCCCAGTCGGGTCGGATAGCCGCCTATTCGAGCCGACGGCAGTCGGGACCGCGGGAGCACGACGAAAACGAAGAAGCCGACCATCAGGATATAGAGGACAGCAGCGGCGACCACTGTTGCCAGTATCGACTGCCCGCCCACGAGCCCTTCGCTGGTGAGAAGCATCCAGACGAACAGCGGACCAGTCAGCCAGCCAGCGATGTGATACCGATTTGTTGGGTGCGAAAGCCTGTGAGGCCGTACGCCGTAGTGACGCTATGCGCACACAGGACGCGGGACACCGAGCGGCAGCAGTCGCCGCCATCGCTGACCGGGATTACCGTCGCGCTGGTGACGAGTACACGCGGGCCGGGTGGCGTGTTCTTTCGGACCCGCGGGAAGGCATCGAGCCGTTCAGTGCCGACGAGAAGGGATGGGTCGGTGACGGTCTCCAGTACCTCGCGACGAGCGCGGTCTGCTACCGCGTCGCCGGAGCGGACACGCGCGCCACCCGCCGCGGCGTTGAGGGAGTCGCCGTGGCCAAGGAATTGACCAACGGGCTCGAACACCCCGTTCAGCACGCCTGCCTCAAGGAGTTCGTCGGAGACTTCCGAACAGTCGCAGGACTCGACGATGTCGAGGCGGCGTACCGCGAAGCTGAATCGGCCTACAAGGACGCTGGCAGTGCTGTCGACAACCCGCAAGCGTGGGGGACGACGCCGCTGTTCGAGGCCGCTGCGACCCTCATCCAGCAAGTCGCTCGTGGCCCTGCCAACGGCGAAATCGCTCTTCCCTGGGAAGACCTCCACGGCACGGACCCGGACGAGCCCGGCAGGTTCCTCGCACAGCGGGCCGTCGTCAAACGGCAACGGTTCCCCAGCCTCGTCCAGCAAGTGATTACCGACGGATTCCTTGCCGCCCCTCGCGGGACGACGGAGTACGACACCGACCACCACCGCTGCCCGCACTGTGGCTCGACAGATGTGAACTGGGTCGCAGAGAGTGTCGTCTGTCTACGGTGTTCCCGTCCGACGGCCGAGACAAACTAATACACAGCATCTGTTTCCAGAATAGGTCAAAATGTCGGTATTGTGTATCCGTATTTCGACTTTTCAATATTAAAAGTGTCCTATAAAAAGCCATCTGAAGTCTGCGTTATCCGATTTGACAGCAGTACCTCTATTACAGGCAGATCCGGAGTTACTCAGTCTAGTAAGAATAGAGGATTAGAGAGAAGAGGTCCAGACAGGCTGAGCCCACTGGTCACGTTGTCGGTTCGGTCGACTCGGGCAGTGACGCCGAGTCGGTGCGTGCTTCGAGCAGTAGTCGCCGATTAACGATGTGATCGACGACAGCAGTGCTGTCGAGAATTTCCGTCTCACCGTCGTGGGTATCCGGGTCGCCGGCGTACCGCCGTATCTTGAACGAGTCCATCGCGTTCCGGTTCTCCGAGACTGGTTCGATAACTTCGAGGTACTCGTCGGTGGTGGTGTTACGATAGGTCTCTCCCGTGGCAAAACCGACAACAGGGACATCCACAGGCCACTCCCACGAGAACTGCCGGAGATACTGGTCGAACTGCCAGACGAGGTGCGCCGGGTCGAGATCGTCGTCGAGCGCTCCCACGGCGGCCGAGTCGAGTGTCCGGTCCCAGTAGTCGACGACGCAGTCCTTGAGATCGTCTTGCAGACAGTCCTCGACCAGCTTCTGCTCGATGGGATAGCCGATTTCGATGGCAACGATGGCGTGTCGGTCGAGATGGGTGAGACAGCGCTGGCATTCGATCTCGAACACGGACAGGCCGAGTGGGTTATCCGCAGTCAAGTGCGCCAGTTCGTTCCCGCAACTGGGACACCAGAGAAACAACACCCCGTTGTCTGCACCGGACAACTCGCCGAGCACAGTCAGGTCATCAAACGCGGTGTCGGGATCGTTCGTCAGGGAGTCGGACTCCGACTCCGGAACGGCCTCTGCGGCATCGTCCGCGTATTTGGCCAGCTTTCGGTCTTTCAGCAGCGACTTGATAACCGAATCGTGCGAGGAGTGAGACTCCGTATCACGTATCTTCTCTATCTGTTCTTTCGTCCAATCTCGTACGCGTATAGTTGCCATTTATCACACATTCAAACCGGGCTACAAAAACATTTTCCTTTTATAATGAAGGTTAATCTTCGCGCACAACCACCACGTAGAGATCAGTTACCGACTGGCAGCAGTGATACGCCGCTTGATTTCGGCGTTCGAGACACGTATCTGGGTAGCTGCCAGCCGATGGGTGACGAGGTCGAGGAGGTCCAGTTCCGACAGTAATCTCCGGGCGTGTGTCTGGCTCAAATCGAGACGCTGGGTCACCTCGTCCAGTGAGGTGGACTGGGTAACAGTCTGTGCGAGGTCGGCCACAGTCACGTCCTGAGAGATACCGATTCCATCCGCGACGAGATTGTCGTCGCTGTCCTGTGAGTCCGCCTCAGCGAGCAGGTCGGCGACAGATCTGGCCCCCAGTCCGTCCGGTTCTTCGGGTTGGCTGTTGTCGGCCACCCTGTCCTCAGAAGGGTCCGACTCGACCGGGGAGCTGGCGTCGGTGTCGGTATCCGAATCTGTCTGCATGTCCGCAAGGCTGAGTCCGCCTGCCTGTGGCGTCGTGTCGGTCGGGTCGTGGATATCATACTCCACCATATATCGGCGCACAGTTTCGGAAGTCACGTCGGCGTCAAGCGCTTCGGTCATCTCCGGGAACGTATCGCAGGCCTCGTAAGCCGCCTGAAGTGCCTCGGGGTCCTTGTATGCTGGCACGGAATCCGACTGCGAGAGGGTCTCTGCCAGTTCATTGGACGTGCCCCCTTGATCGTCTGATGGTACTGGTATGTCAGTTCCGACAGGGACGGTAACCGTCACGTCAATCTCAACCTGCTTATCGGTCAAATCGAAGCCCTCAGCCTCGACAGATACGTCGTCGTGTATCGATACGCCACCGAATACCGGCGTCGCGAGTGTCAGGTCAGCACTGATTTCGTCGTTATCCGCTGTCGTCTGGCCCCTGACTGAGACCGATTTGACCTCAGTATCAGACGAATCTAGGCATTCGAGTACCTGCGTGAAAGTCTCAAAGGCGTCACTAACTACCATGTGACATTCACGCTCACAGACCCACTATTACATACGGGAACCGGAAAAAATTGCGATGGCACACGAAATAGACAGATTCGGCCCATCAACGATGCTACAGTCAAAATACCGTGTGTACAGAATGTGCACATCTACGGTGAAATCGAGATATCGTCCGTTTTTTACACCCTAAGAGTGTTATTCTTTCGTGCCCGAAAAGGTGGCTCTCCGCAATTCGCAGAAGAAGTGGATATACACCCTTAGAGTGTATATATTTGCGGCAGTCGAACAGGTGTCATTCACAGCCGGTAACTCCTACAACCGTTCCCAGAGTTCTGCACTCGCATCGCCGACGGCGGTCATGTCCGAATCATCGACTCCAGTGACGCCGGATTGCTGGTCGTACACAGTCTCCCCATCGATAATCGTCCGGGTAACGTCCGCACGGCTTGCAGCGCTGACGACGTAGTAGGGTGCACTCCCGTCTAACACCGGGTTCGGCCCCAGGTCAAGTGTCACGAAATCACCACGCTTGCCGACCTCGATACTACCGACAGCGTCGTCCATCCCCAGCACTGCCGCGCTGCCGATTGTCGCCCATTCGAGGGCAGTCGCCATGTCGAAGCCGCTCGGGTTGCGCTGCTTGAGTTTGTGGATACCGACGGCCGAACGCATGGTCTCGAACATATCCGGGTCCCACCCGTCGTCACCGAGTCCGATTGTCATCTCGTTGGCTTGCATCGTTTCGACGTCAGCGATACCGACGGCGTTGTTGATGTTGGAATAGGGGTTGTGTGCGACGTTGACGTCGTTTTCGGCGAGGATTTCGATTTCGGACTCGGTGGAATGGACGCAGTGGGCGGCGATGGTTTCGGCGTCGAAAAAGCCCATGTCTTCGAGCGCTGGCACCGGTCGTTTCCCGTAGTCGGCGATGGATTCGTGAACGTCGACCAGCCCCTCTTCGAGGTGTATCTGGATCGGGCGGTCGTGGTCGGTAGCCCGGTCGACACACTCCTCGACGATGTCCGCAGTGTTGGTAAACAGCGTGTGGAGGCAGTAGTGACCGGAGACGGTGTCGTACCGCTCCTCGGTTTCGTCGATGAATCGCTGATTCTCCGCGATGCCGTCTCTGGCCTGGGACTCGGAGTTTCGGGCCGTCGTCTCGAAGGCGATCATCCCGCGGATCGGCGTCTGTGCGACGCCCGCTGCGACGGCGTCGAGGCCGCCCGGCAGTGTGTTCGGCCCGGAGTAGTTGTCACAGAAGGTTGTGACGCCGCTCTGAAGCATCTCGGCACAGGACCCCAGTGCGGACAGGCGAGCGTCACGCTCGGTAAACGCCTCGTCGACGTTCCACCAGATATCGACGAGCGCTTCGTAGAAACTCTCTGGTGAGGCAGCGAGCGGCGCACCGCGAATCGGGAGCGCGTACATGTGAGTGTGGCAGTTCACCAGTCCCGGGATGACGACCTCGTCAGTGGCGTCGATCACGTCAGCACCGGACGCGTAGCCGTCCTCGATAGCGACGATCTCACCGTCCTCGACAACGACGTGTACCTCCGACCGGACCGTGCGCCCACCGTCCATCGTGATGAGCGTCCCTGCGTTCAGTATCACAGGTTGGGCGATACCGGCAACCGACTAAAAGCTACTCCGCCCCAGAACGGCCTTAGCGGCCATTCTCTCACAAGCCGTGTGTGGGCCGGATGTGGCGTCTCACACACTAACTGTTTTCGTCGTTCGCCCTGCCCGTACTGGCATGACAGATGTTCACATCAAAGACGCACAGGTGGTGACGGCGTCGGGCATCCAGCACGGTGAGATTGCGATTTCCGACGGAACGATAGACGCCGCTGGTCCGGCGTCGTCGGTCCCGACTCCCAGTGACCCGGATACCGTCATCGACGCGGACGGCATGGTCGCGCTCCCGGGCGCTATCGACGTGCACACCCACATGCACGACGACGAACTGTTTCCGGATGGAATCGACTTCGCGTCTCAGACTGCGAGTGCGGTCGCCGGCGGAGTGACGACGGTCATCGAGTTGCCGACGCAGACACCCGTCACGACTCCCGAAGCAATGCAGGAGAAAGCAGCGACGTGCTCAGCGCTCGCACACGTCGATTTCGGCCTCGTCGCAGGTAATATCCAAGAGCCAGACATCGACGTGGCCGGCATCATGGACGCCGGAACGGCGGATTTCAAGACGTTCACCGCCGACCCGTACCTGGCGAGCGACGCGTCCATCGCCCGGCTCATGCGGCGCGTCGGCGATGCGGGGGAACAGTTCGCGTCCACTGTGAGACGCAGGGACTGCTCGACGACGCGCGGTCGACTATCGACGGCGACGAGCCCGACATGTACATGGACTCGCGACCGCTCGAAGCCGAACTTGACGCGATTTCACGGGCTGGCTATTTCGCAGAGTACGCTGATTGCCCGCTGCACGTCGTCCACATCTCCAGCGGGAGCGGCGCGCGGGAGGGCGACCGCTTCAAATCGCGAGCGAACGTTCCGGTCACGCTCGAAACCTGTCCGCAGTATCTCGCCTTCTCGAAGGGAGACGTTGCTGAACACGGGCCGTTCCTGAAAGTCAACCCTAGCCTCAAATCCGACGCCGAGCGGGAGCGGCTCTGGGATGCGGTTCAGGACGGGACGATCGACCTCATCGGCACGGACCACTTCCCGACGTACCGCGAAACTCGGGATGTCGACTGGGATGACATCTGGGAGCCATACGCCGGCCTCCCGGGCGTCGAGACGATGGTCGAGTTCCTCGTCAGCGAGGGCGCCCACGAGGATCGGATTTCGTGGCCGCGACTACGTGAACTCGTGTGTGCGGCACCGGCCCAGAACGCTGGCATCTATCCCAAGAAAGGCTCACTGCAAGTCGGAACGGACGCGGACGTGATGCTCGTCCGGACCGAGGAGTACGAGGTCACCGCCGACGGCCTCACGTTCGTCGGTGGCTGGACGCCGTACGAGGGACAGCAGTGGAGCGCGCGCGTAGATACGGTCGTCGCCGGCGGTGAGGTCGTCGCGAAGGACCACGAAGTCCAGTCAACGGCGGGCCGTGGCCAGTTCTTGGACCGCCCGCTGTAGCGGTTTTGGTCTCCATTGACCTGATAGATGGTTCACAAATGGATGTGTGGCGTGTGCTGGCCGTGTGTGAATGTGTGTCATCCACGACAGAGGAGGTTCACCTCACAATCGAGCTAAAGCCGCAGTACGGTTTTATACCCAGTTGTACTCAGGGAGTAGTATGGGCATGACGCAAGTCACAACCCTCGAGTGTACACTCTGCGGGGTGGAGTACGACCCGAACCAGATCATCTACACCTGTCCCGAACACGAGGGCGTAAAGGGAATTCTCGAAGTGACATACGACTACGATGCTATCGACGACGCGTTCGATGGCGACCTCGGCGGGCCGATATCGAGCCAGTGGAAGTACGAGGCGTTTCTGCCAGTCGCAGCGGACGCCGATGTCGTGACGCTCAACGAGGGCGGGACCGACCTCTTCGACGCACCGAACCTCAGCGATGCCCTGGGGGTCGAAACGCTTGTCAAAGACGACGGACGGAACCCGACGGGGTGTTTCAAGGACCGCGCCAGCGCTATCGCTGTCACGAAGGCCAAACACGCCGGTCGAGACATCATCACCTGCGCCTCGACCGGGAACGCCGCCGCGTCGCTGTCGGGCTATGCCGCCCGCGGGGGGATGGACTGTCGAATCTTCGTCCCCGGTGATGCTCCGACAGGCAAGCTCGCGCAGCCACTCGTCTACGGTGCGGACGTCCTCGCTGTCAACGGCAGCTACGACGAAGCCTACGACCTCAGCGTCGAAGTGACCGAGAAGTACGGCTGGTACAACCGCAACGCGGCCATCAATCCGTTCCAGGTCGAGGGCAAGCGGACGGTTGGCCACGAACTCGCCGACCAGTCGATTGCTCGCGGACACGTCCCGGACTGGGTCGTGTTCTCGATGGGCGACGGCTGTACGATCGCCGGGGCCTGGAAGGGGTTCAAGGAGTTCTACGACCTCGGCTACGTCGACGACCACCCCCAGATGCTGGGCGTCCAGGCCGACGGTGCGTCGGCCATCCACGACGCCTTCCACGACCACGACGATATCGACGATATCGCCGAAACGCTGGCCGACTCAATCGCGGTCGGGCGGCCGCGGAACACGCTCAAGGCCTGCCGCGCGCTGGAACAGAGCGGCGGAACGAGCGTGCTGGTCTCCGACGACGAGATTCTGGCGGCAGAGAAACTGCTTGGCAGCACCGAGGGAATCTACTCCGAACCGGCTGGCGCGGCACCTATCGCCGGCGTCCAGACCGCGCTCGACCGTGGGATCATCGAGCAGGACGAAACCGTCGTCGTGGTATCTACCGGCTTCGGCCTGAAGGACACGAAAAGCGCCGAGAAGGCAACCGGCGGGGTCGACCGAATCGACCCCGGCATCGCGGAAGTCGAAGGCCTGTACGGCACGGCCGAGGAAGCCGCGGCCGACGATTGAGCAGGCCGAAAAGGGATATCGTCACCTATCGAGTCGGCGGCCAGCGACCTACAGGTAGCCGTCCGCGAACTCGTCGATCATCAACCGCCGGTCCTCGCCAAGCGGATAGAGAATCGGGCACTGGCAGCCAGTTTCCGCATACTCCCGGACTTTTTCTCGGCACTGTTCGGGCGTCCCGCTGGCGGTGAGTTTGTGCACCACGTCGTCCGGAATGAGGTGCATCCCCTCCTCGATGTCGTCCTTGTCGGCCGGCCACCCACCGATTGTCTCGCCCACCTCGTCGATGAGGTCCTGACTGACGCCGCTGGCCTTCATGATATGAGGCTGTTGCCCGAGGTACTGCGTGATGAGTTCGCGGGCGTTGTCCAGGGCCTTCTCCTGGTCATGGTCCATCGAACAGACGACTAACTGGGGCCGGTCGATGTCGTCGAGCGAACGGTCGCCACGTTCCGCCCCGGTCTTCAGTGCGTCGAGGGCCTTCTCGTTGTACTCCGGGCTGACGAGGTAGTTCAGCAGCGCGCCGTCGGCGAAGTGGCCGGTGAGTTCCAGCATTTTGAACCCGGTTCCGCCGACGTAGACCGGGACGGTCCGCGGCCCGTCGTCGCCGTGGACCACGTCCAGTTCCACGTCCCGCATCTGGACGAACTCCCCGTCGTAGGTGACGTTCTCCATGTCCAGCAGGTCCTGTGTCACCTCGACGCACTCGCGCATCGCCCGCAGTGCGCCGCTACGGTCGATGCCGACTTTCTCCGCCAGCGGGTCCCACCAGGCTCCGATGCCACACATGATACGGTCCGGACCGGCGAGTTCCTCCAGCGTACTCATCGTCTGCGCGATGAGCGCCGCATTACGCGTCCAGTTGTTGATGACGCCGGTTCCGAGTTTGATGTCGTCGGTGACCGCGGCGTACGCGCCGAGCGGGGAAACGGCGTCGCGTGCGAGCCGTGATTCGGCTTGCCAGATTTCGTCGATACCCTGCTCCTCCGCGTACTGCACGAGTTCCACGTTCTCTTCCAGCGAGTGTTTGTCCTGCAAGTAGATCCCGACACGGTCGCCTCTCTCGAAGACCTGATTGGCGCTCATGAGACATGCTGAATTCTTCGAATGCCGATAAATAGATTTGGCCACACACACGGTCTGTGGCAGGTGTGGCCGCTCGATTCGGCCCGTACCCGACTATCCGTTAATCCGTCTCGCGGCTGTAGGACTGCAACAGCGCCGAGGGGACCGCGAGCTGGTCGCTCTTGGTTCGGATGACGGCGTAAGCCAGTACGAGAATCGTCGCCAGATACGGGTACGTCCCCATGATCTGTGGGTTCATGAGGAACTCAACGATGGGATTGATAACCCCGGCGAGTGGCGCGTCAGGACCCACCGTCAGCGAGATGGACTGCGAGCGGATTCGGAGCGCGTCGAGCAGGCCGAACAGGTAGGCTCCGACCAGCATCCGGCGGGGCCGCCACTGTGCGAAGATGACCAGCGCGACGGCGATCCAGCCACGGCCCGCGGTCATGCCGGGGACCCAGAGCTGTGAGAACGCCAGCGAGAGGTGTGCCCCGGCCGCGCCGGCGAACCCGCCGCCGATGAGCACCGCGAGATACCGCAGTCTGAACACGGACACGCCCATCGTGTCCGCCATCTCGGGGTCTTCGCCGACGGCTATCATCTCCAGTCCGAGGTTCGAGTGGTACAGGAAGTACCAGACCACGACCAGCAAGCCGAGCGCGAGGTAGTCCGTCGCCGTGCTCCGGAAGAAGGCCTCACCGATGACCGGGATATCGACGAGATACTGTCCGACAAACGGGAGCGTCATCTGCGGGAAGCCGTCGATGGACTCCTCGACCCAGCCGGAACCGAAAAACGTCGTGAGACCGGTCCCCAGCAGTGTCAGCATGACGCCGCTGATGACCTGGTTCGACTTCAGCGTGATACAGAGGAACGCGTGGACTAGCGCAAGCACCATGCCAAGGAGAATGCCGACACCGAATCCGAGCCAGTGACTCCCCGTGAGGACGGTAGTGATGAACCCACCGAGCGCACCGACGAGCATCATCCCTTCGACGCCGAGGTTGAGGACCCCCGCCCGCTCGCTGATGAGTTCCCCCATCCCGGCGAGGAGGAGCACCGTCGCCGCCTGAACGGTGGCATCGAGCAGTCCGGCGATGAAACTCACCATCAGTCGTCACCCCGTTGTGGCTGGGCCGGTGTCTCCGCTGGCCCGCGTTTTACGTCGATGCCGACACGGTAGCTCTTGAAGAACTCCGCAGTGATGAGGAAGAGGATGACCAGCGCCTGGATGATCTCGACCAGCGCCGCGGGCACGCCAAAGGCCACTTCCATGCTCGACCCGCCGACGAACAGCACAGCGAAGAACAGCCCCGCGAGCATCACCTTGAACGCGCTGTTGCGACCCAGCAGCGCAATCGGAATTGCGGTGAAGCCGTACCCCGGTTCGAACCCGGCGCGGTAGCGACCCTGTGCGCCGGCGATTTCGCTGATGCCGCCCATGGCAGCGAACGCGCCCCCGACGACGAATACCAGGAGGTACACGTAGAACTTGCTCATGCCCGCCTGCTGGGCGGCCTCGTCGTTCGAACCGACGAACGTGATTTCGAACCCGAGTCGCGTTTTCGTCATCAGGACGTAGGTCACCACGACCATGCAGACGGCGACGAGTAAGCCGGCGTGGACGCCGCCGAACAGCTCCGGAATCGTCGCGGCCTCGGAGAACCGCTCGGACTGCGGGAAGTTCCCCGTCCCGCCCTGCATCGGTCCCCTGAGCAGGTAGCTCTGGATTTCGAGCGCGACGAACGTCAGTAGTAGCGACGTGATAATCTCGTTGACGTCCCATCTCGCGCGCAGGTAGGCCGGAATGCCCGCCCAGATACCGCCGGCGACGGCCGCGGCGACGAACATCAGCGGGACCAGTGCGAGCCCCGGGAGCGAGACGTTCAGCCCGATCCAGGTTCCGGCAAGCGCACCGGCGACGAGTTGCCCCTCGGCCCCGATGTTGAACAGTCCTGCCTTCAACGGGAGATACACCGCCAGGCCCGTGAGAATCAGCGGTACAGCCTTCGTCAGCGTCTCTCTGAGACCGAACTCGGTAAAGAGCGTATCGACGAACATCGTCGTGTACGCCGCGACGGGGTTCACGTCGAGGACGACCAGCGCGATGGCGCTCACTGCCAGCGCGGCCAGTACGGTGAACACGGGCGTCCCGTACGCCAGCCAGACGGGAATGTCCTCGCGTGCGTCGACGTTTACTGCGACGTTCATCAGCTCTCACCCTCCTGTGTGACCCCGGACTGGGGCGGTGGGACACCGGTTTCGTCGCCGTCGTCCCCACCACCGCCGGTCATCTCCAGACCGATCCGTTCCCGGTCGGCCTCGGCCGGTGTCGTTTCGTAGACGAACTCGCCCTCGTAGACGACGAGAATTCTGTCGCTCAGGTCGAAAAGCTCGTCCAAATCCTCCGAGAGCAGGATAATACCGGTGCCCGCCTTGCGCTGTTCGAGCAGCGTCTCTCTGATGAACTCGATTGCGCCGACGTCGACGCCACGGGTCGGCTGGTTCGCGATGAGCAGGTCCGGGTCGCGGTAGATTTCCCGCGCCAAGATGAGCTTCTGGAGGTTCCCCCCGGAGAGGTCGCCGGCCTTGGTCTCGGTCACGTCGCTGACACCGCGGACGTCGAACTCCTCAACCAGTGTTTCGGCGTACGATTGGAGTTCCCCGTAGTCCAGGAACGGCCGGTCGCCGAACCGGCCGTCCCTGAAGTCTTTCATCGTGGCGTTGTGCATCACCGAGAGGTCCTCGGCACAGCCGTACTGGAGTCGGTCCTCGGGGACGAACGAGACGCCGCTGTCGACGAACGTCTTCGGTTTCGCGCCGGTGATGTCCTCGCCGTTGACCACTAGCTCACCGGCCGTCACGTCCCGGATGCCAGCCATGACCTCGGCGAGTTCCTTCTGGCCGTTGCCGCTCACGCCCGCAATACCGACGATCTCGCCCTGCCGAACCATCAGGTCGATACCGGAGAGCGCTTCGATATCTCGGTTGTCGGTGGCCTCAACCCCGCGTGCGCGCAGAACCGGCTCACCGAGGTCGACAGCGTCCCTGTCGATTTCGAACAGCACTTCGCGGCCGACCATCATCTCCGCGAGGTCCGCACGGGAGACCGACGAGACCTCGGCGGTACCGACGTTTTGCCCCTCCCGGAGAACCGTTACGCGGTCGACGATAGCGTCGACCTCCGTGAGCTTGTGGGTAATGAAGATTATCGAGAGTCCCTCGTCAGTCAGCCGTTCGAGCGAGTCGAAGAGCCGCTCGGCCTCGGTCGGCGTGAGGACTGCCGTCGGTTCGTCGAGAATCAGGAGGTCGACATCCCGGTACAGCGCCTTGAGTATCTCGACGCGCTGTTGCTGGCCGACGTCGAGCTCCCAGATCTTCGCGCTCACGTCGATGTCGAACCCGTACTGATCCGCCAGGTCCTGAATCCGCTGCTCGGGGACGTCGAGACCGAGCGAGAACTGGCCGGCGAGCGACTGGACGAGACTGTTGTTCCGGACCGCCGCCGGGAGCCAGCTGTCCTCGGCATCGCTGCGAAACGCTGTGGCCGGTTCACGTTCACCGAGCACGACGTTCTCGGCGACGGTCAGGCGTGGTATCAGCATGAAGTGCTGGTGGACCATCCCGATCCCGGCGTCGATAGCGTCCTGTGGCGACTCCAGGTCGAGCCGCTCGCCGTCGAGATAGATATCGCCGTGGTCCTGAGAGTAGAGCCCGTACAGAATCTTCATCAGCGTGCTTTTTCCCGCGCCGTTTTCACCGAGGAGGCCGTGGATTTCCCCGCGCTCGACGGAGAGGTTGACGTGGTCGTTGGCGACGACCCCAGGGAACTCCTTCAGAATCCCCTCCATCCTGAGCGTGGTGTGTTCGGACATGCTCTCTGATCTTGGCCGGGTATCAACAATGTAGTGGCATAATTGTTTCCAAAGGTAGCCATATTCGCCGTCCAGAACGGGAAATGCCGGACATTTGCCAAGTATCAGTTGTTATGTGTTAGCGTCCGTTGTCGACGTCCATCCAGTCTGTCGTGACAGCCAGTAGGATAGACATATGCTGCAGATAATCACCATATACGTATGATAGATTTGGTTTTGTGGCACATATATTGATAATAGGGTAGAAAAAGCTGCACGAACGGGACAATTTAAGTGATTGTTTCTGCAATGGGAATCCGGATAGTGAATGGTTGACAAGAAACACACCAAATCGAGACGGGAACTACTGACAGCACTTGGGGCAGCAGGAATCACCGGACTCGCCGGTTGTAGCGGTGGTGATGACGGAGGCGATGGCGAAGCAGCCACCGACACCGCCGATGGCGGGGCTGCTGACGGGACCACAACCGGTAGTGACGGCGGGTCCGGAACGGATTCGGTCACGGCGGCCTGGGTGTACAACTCGGAGGTCGGGGACCTCGGCTGGTCCTGGGCCCACAACGAGGGACGGGAGGCGGTTACAGAAGAATACGACTGGCTGAAGACGGAGTACACCGAGGCTGTCGCCCCCGCTGATTCCGAGCGGGTGTTCGAACAGTACGCACAGGGTGACGCCGACATCATCTTCGGCTGTACGTTCGAGTACCAGGACCCGATGGCGGCCGTGGCGGAGCAGTACCCCGACACGTACTTCGAACACAACACCGGCTACCTGACGATGGAGAACATGGGCCGGTACATGGGCCGGATCTATCAGCCTCGATATCTCGCCGGACAGGCCGCCGGTACCGTCACGGAGACAGATACGCTGGGATACGTGGCGGCATTCCCGATTCCCGAGGTCATCCGTGGCATCAACGCCTACGCGCTCGGGGCTGCGTCAGTCAACGACAGCGCGACGCTGAAGGTCAGATGGACGAACTCCTGGTTCGACCCGCCAACCGAAAGCGAGGCGGCGAACGCCCTGCTGGACGAAGACGTCGACGTGATGGCCCAGCATCAGGACTCCCCCGCTGCACTCCGTGCGGCCTCCGATGCGGGTATCTGGGCGACTGGCTACGACGCCCCGATGGGCGACATCGCCGGCGAGAACTATCTCACGTCCCCGATCTGGCACTGGGAAGAGTTCTACGGCCCGACTATCGAGTCTGTCAGGAACGGCACCTGGGAGTCCGACGCGTACTGGGAGGGTATCGACTCGGGCATCTGTAGCCTGGACGACTGGGGACCGGATGTGCCCCAAGAAGCGAAAGACACCGTCTCGGAGTCGCGGTCGGCGATACTCAACGGCGAGCGAGACGTCTGGGCCGACTCGGCGTTCGAAGGCGAGAGCGACGAGTTCCTCTTCCAGCAGATGAGCAGTTACGTCGACGCTGTCGAGGGGGAGGTCCCGAACTGATTCTGCCACCGGCACACAGCTGACGTACTCATCTGCAGTTGCTGGGGCCTTTCAGACGGCTGTGACCACGGTCGTAGTAGTATCGAGCCACGAAGACGATTTTCGGTCACGTTCACGCAAATATATTTGTTCGCTGTAAGATCAAAGATGGTATCTCTTAAGTAGGAGTTTTCGCTACGTCTACTCAGTTCAGTAATGGTGAATACCAACCGAACGATATCGCGGCGGGAGATGCTGGGTGCCATCGGGGCGTCAGGGGTAACCGCGCTAGCCGGCTGTAGTGGTGGCGACAGCGGGAGCGACGACGGTGATTCGACTGATGGCACTACGACCGGTAGCGACGAAGGCTCCGGGTCAGACTCGGTGACTGCTGCCTGGGTGTACATCTCGGAGGTCGGCGACCTCGGCTGGTCCCATGCACACGACGAGGGGCGGAAGGCGGTCGACGAGAAATACGACTGGCTGGAAACCGAGTACACGGAGGCTGTCGCGCCTGAAGACTCGGAGCGCGTTTTCGAGCAGTACGCGCAGGGTGACGCCGACATCGTCTTCGGGACGACGTTTGGCTACCAGGACCCGATGTTCAACATTGCGGAACAGTACCCCGACACGTACTTCGAACACGCGACCGGCTATCGCACCCGGGAGAACATGGGACGGTACATGGGCCGGATTTACCAGCCCCGGTATCTGGCCGGTCAGGCAGCCGGAATGGTGACCGAGAACAACACTATCGGCTACGTCGCCGCCTTCCCGATCCCCGAAGTCATTCGCTCCATCAACGCGATGGCGCTCGGCGCGCGATCGGTGAACCCGGACGCGACATTCAAAATCCGGTGGGTCAACGCGTGGTTCGACCCCCAGACCTCAAAGCAGGCGGCCAACTCGCTTATCGATGAAGGGTGTGACGTCATCTCGCAAGAGCAGGACTCCCCTGCTCCGGTCAGGGCCGCAAACGAGGCGGACGTGTGGGCCTCCGGCTACAACGCGCCGATGGGCGAGTTCGGCGGCGACAACTACCTCGTCTCCCCGGTGTGGAACTGGGAAGAGGTGTACGACCCGACCATCTCCGCAGTCCGGGACGGAACCTGGGAAGCCGATGCCTTCTGGGGCGGCATGGAGACGAACCTCCCTGCACTCGACGAGTGGGGACCGGAGGTCCCACAGGAAGTCAAAGACACCGTCGCCGAGACGGAAGAGCAAATCGTCAACGGCGAACTCGACGTCTGGGCCGGCTCCGAGTTCGAGGGTGAGAGCGACGAATTCCTGTTCCAGGAGATGAACAGTTTCGTCGACGCCGTCGACGCCGACGTGCCGGAGTAAGACAGTCCGACCTCAGCGGTCGTATTTCAGCCACGGATTGCCACAGCGGTGGCTAACAGGCAAGCCAATCAATCGGGTGCCGACAGGGCGGCCATCTAGTCATCAGCAGCACGGTCGAGTGCCGGACGGGTCGCACCACCCCATTCCTCATAGGAGCGAAGCACGTCGCCGTTTCGCTCCCCGGTCAGTTCGCCGTCCCGGACCGCAACCTGGCCGCCGACGAGGACGTACGCCATTCCATCGGAGAACTGAAACGGGTCCTCGTAGGTCGCGTTCGCCGACACCGAGTCGAGGTCGAAGGCCACGAGGTCCGCGACGTACCCCTCGCGGACGTACCCGCGGTCCCTGAGACCGAGGATATCGGCCGGATGTCCCGCGGCCTTGTATGCCATCAGTTCCGGCGAGAGCACGTCCCGCTCACGAACGTACCGTTCGAGAATGCGACTGAACGCCCCGATAGCCCGCGGGTGGGGTTTCCCGCCAAAGATACCGTCCGTACAGAACGTGCCGCGGTCGTCCGCGAGGAACCGCTCGATGTCTTCCTCGGCCATCACGAAGTCGGCCATCGTCACGTCCAGTTCTTCGGCGACGAGCAGGTCACACATCGCGTCGACCGGGTCGCGCCCGGTTTCGGCGGCGATATCCCCGATAGTATCACCCTGATAGCGGCCGCTCCCAGTCCGCGTCACGAGGATATTGTCCCACGATCCAGCGGCGTACGCGAGATTCTCCCAGTCACCCGGCTGGGAGATGTCAGCGGCGATACGGTCCCGGACTGCCGCGGAGTTGAGACGGTGACGGATGGCCTCCGAATCGCCCTGCCGTGCCCACGGCGGCAACAGCGCGGTGAGCATCGTCGACCCGGCCGTGTAGGGGTACTGGTCGAAGGTGACCCGCTGGCCCCGGGCGGCGGCATCGTCGAACAGGTCGAGCACGGCCTCGGAATCCCCCCAGTTCTGCTGGCCGCCGACCTTGAGATGTGAGACGTGGGCGTGACAGCCGCCGCGCCGACAGATGTCGAGATATCGGTCGATAGATTCGACCACGCGGTCCGTCTCGTTCCAGACGTGGGAGATCATGAACGAGTCGCGCTTGGCGAGGGTATCCGCAAGCGCCACCAGTTCGTCGTCGCGAGCGTACGAACTCGGCGGGTAGATCATCCCTTTGGACATGCCGAACGCGCCTTCTTCCAGCGCTACCTCGAGTTCCTGTCGAATCGCATCGAGTTCACCGGGCGCTGTGTCGTGGTCGGACGTTGGTCTGTCCAGCCGTCGACTGGTGACTGGCCCGGCGGCGACGACGTGTTCACCGCCGAGCGGGCGGTCCTCGAACCCGGCCAACATCGACCTGATGTTGCCATGGGGGGCGTAGTACGCGCAGTTGACAGCGGGCTCGACGGATTCGAGCGCCGCGAGGTAGCCGTCAACGGTGTGCCAGGGCCACGTTTCGCCGAGCGTGCCGTCGAGTGATTTGACCCGTTGTGCCCATTCGTCGGTGAGGTTCGGTGGCACCGGGGCGACGCTGACCCCGTCCTGGCCGAGGACTTCCGTCGTGATTCCCTGCGTCAGTTTCTCCTCCGCATCGGGATGCTCGAACAGTCGGAGCTCGGAATGCGCGTGCATATCGATGAACCCCGGCGCGAGATACGACCCGTCGAGGTCGACCACGCGGTCGGCCGCAAGCGGGGCTTCGCCGATAGCGTCGATTCGACCGTCGGCGACACGCACGCTCGCAGTGAACGGAGGGCGACCGCTCCCGTCCAGCACCCGCGCGTCTCTGAACGCGATGGACGCGGCACTCAGCTCGGTCATGTCTGCTGACTCGCGGAACGGTCGTTTGGCTCTTTCGGTGGTCTCAACCGTGTGTGACAGGGGGCGAGCGCGTGCCACACCGTGTCTGTCGATCTGTGTGGGGCCACCCCGACACAATCTTCAAGACGACACCGCGGAACAGCTACGCAATGCCATCCGTCAGTCTCGATAGCGAGCGGTTCAGACGGCGCTTCGATACGTTCAACAAGATCGGCGCGACAGAACGGGGCGGCGTGAACAGGCCGAGCCTGTCCGACGAGAACAAGGCGGCCCGTGATACGCTCGTCGAGTGGTTCCGCGAGGCCGGGCTGGGAGTCCGTATCGATACGATGGGCAACATCTTCGGTCGGCGGGCGGGAACTGACAGCGACGCCGCGCCGGTCCTGATCGGGTCACACATCGACAGCCAGTACAACGGCGGGCGGTACGACGGCGTTATCGGCGTCCTCGGTGGATTGGAAGTCATCGAGGCGTTCAACGACGCCGGCGTGACGACCGAACGTCCACTGGAGGTCGTTGCCTGGAGCAACGAGGAGGGCGTCCGTTTTCAGCCGGATATGCTCGGCAGCGGTGTCTACTGTGATATCTTCGACCTCGACTACGCCTACGCGCGCGAAGACAAGGACGGCAAGCGGTTCGGCACCGAACTCGAACGCATCGGCTACAAGGGCGAAACACCCTGTGAAGCGACGATATCCACTGCTACTTTGAGATGCACGTCGAGCAGGGGCCGTTTCTCGAACAGCAGGACATCCCCGTCGCCGCTGTCGAGGGCGTGTTCGGCTTTGCCTGGCTGAACGTCACCTTCGAGGGGCAGGCCAACCACGCCGGACCGACGCCGATGGATATGCGCCACGATGCCTTCGTGGCGACGGCGGACGTAACCCGCGCGGTCCGACGGATCACGGCGACCGAGGGAACGGACCTCGTCGGCACGGTCGGCAGCGTCGACGTCTGGCCGAACGCCATCAACGTCATCCCCGAACGCGTAGAGTTCACGCTCGATTTCCGCTCGTACGACGATGCCGTGGTCGACGCGGCCGTCGAACAGATCAGGGAAGAGGTTGCCCACGCGGCCGAGCGCGAAGGCCTTGAATACGAGATAGAGGAAATAATGCGGGTCGACGCGGACCCGTTCGATCAGGGCTGCATTGACACA
Source organism: Haloarcula sp. CBA1122 (assembly GCF_009741785.1). NCBI lineage: Archaea > Methanobacteriati > Methanobacteriota > Halobacteria > Halobacteriales > Haloarculaceae > Haloarcula > Haloarcula sp. CBA1122. The sequence goes on along the minus strand of NZ_WPCB01000012.1, from coordinate 9,384 downwards.
GTCGTTGAGGCCGCCGAGACGGTCGGCTGTGAGTACACGCGACTGGTCAGCGGCGCGGGCCACGATGCGAACTACCTCAACAAGATAGCTCCGACGAGCATGATTTTCGTTCCAAGCGTCGACGGAATCAGCCATCGCGAGAGCGAATTCACCGAATGGGATGACATCGTCACCGGGACTGAGGTACTGCTGAACGCTGTGCAGACGAAGGCCGCCGAGTGAGCCGTTCCGTTCCAAGCGTGTGAATATCACACATCTGGCACACGTCACACAGCGACTGTCTTGTCTGTCGCAGCTGTGTCAGCCTGTTGTCTGCTGGTGACCCGCGGCTTCGTCTGGCAACACTGCGATCAAACACCTGTGAACCATACATATATGAGATGGTGTTGCACACCTGTTCACTAACAGGCGTGTATCCGTAATGCATGCCGAAAACTGGAGGGTACTCTGTGGATATTGAACTCACAATCAACGGCGAGCGAACGAGAGTCGAAGCCGGGTCGGCGGAGGACCTGGCGACGGTTTTGAGACAACACGGCTACATCGGCGTGAAATGTGGCTGCGACGGCGGAGCCTGCGGCGCATCGAAGGTGTTCGTCGACGGCGAGGTGCGCATGGCCTGCGGAATGGCCGCGGCGGACGCCGACGGGAGTGAGATACAGACCGTCGCAGCGCTCAGAACACAGGACGACCTGCACCCGGTGCAGCAGGCGTTCGTCGACAACTTCGCCGTCCAGTGCGGGTTCTGTATCCCAGGGATGATAATTCAGGCGGTGGCACTGCTGGATTCGAATCCCGACCCAACCGAGCGGGAGGTTCGGGAGGCCTTAGACGACAACGTCTGTCGCTGCACTGGCTATCAGAAACCGGTCGAAGCCGTGCTGGACGCAGCACAGCGAATGCAGGGGGAACAGTCTGTCGCCGCAGACGGCGGCCACCCGGTCACTGTGGCACAGCATAGAGACGAGTCGACCAGTTGCTGTGGAGGTGGCTGCGATGAGTAACGACGACGAGACAGCCAAGGCCGACGGCGGAACGGCCTCACAGTCAGAGACTGTCGAAGACGAACGGTTCGAGGAGCACCCACTCGAATGGGACGAACCTGAGAACAACGATAAGGCCCCCGGCGAGCGCGACAGCGTCTCCCACCGGACGGAGAAGTACGACGACCGAAAGCTCGTCACTGGACAGGCGAAGTACACCGCCGACTACGAGGAGCGGTATCCCGACCTCGCGTACGCAGCGGTCGTCCGAAGCGAAATTCCACACGGCCGCGTGACTGGCATCGACACGAGTGCGGCCGAGGCGATGGACGGTGTCGAGGCGGTCTTGACACCCGAATCCGACACAGTGCCGGACGCCAAATACACCAGTGCTGGACAGTCCTACCCCGAGCCGAGCCCATGGGACATGCGCGTGCTGAACGAGCACGTCCGTTACATCGGCGACCCGATTGCCGCTGTCGCGGCAGAAGACCGGGCGACCGCGACTGCCGCCGTCGAGGCTATCGAGGTGTCGTACGAGGAGTACGACTACGTCACCGATCCGGAGGACGCCTTCAACGAAGACGCGCCACAGTTGTTCGAGGACGGCGAGGTCGAAAACGAGATCGTCGGCCACGACTACGACCGCAACCGAATGGCTCACATCGGGGGCGAACTGGGCGACGTGGACGGGGCGCTCGGCGACGACACCCACGTCCACGAAACCGAGTGGGAGACGATCCGCCAGTCCCACGCGAACGTCGAGAAACACACCTCGTTGGCGTACACAGACGAAGACGACCGCCACGTCCTCATCACCAGCACGCAGGTGCCGAACCACACGCGCCGCCAGCTCGCCCACCTGTTCGACATCCCGATCCGTGATATCCACGTGACGAAGCCGCGGGTCGGCGGCGGGTTCGGCGGGAAACAGGCGATGGTCGTCGAGCCGATTCCGCTCGCGCTGTCGCTTGCCACCGATCGCCCGGTCCTGTACGAAGCCAGCCGTGAGGAGGAGTTCTACGCGATGCGCTCGCGGCACCCAATGAAGGTCAAAGCGAAGACGGCCGTCACCGACGACGGCGACATCGAAGCCATCGACATCTACGCGCTTTCGAACACCGGCGCGTACGGCAGCCACGGCATGACCGTCGCGGGCAACGTCGGGAGCAAGCCGCTGCCGCTGTACTCGAAGGTCCCGAACGTCCACTTCGAGGCCGATATCGTTCACACGAACACGCCCCAGACCGGGGCGATGCGGGGGTACGGCGCGCCACAGGGCACGCTTGCGCTGGAAGGCCATCTCGACGAGGTCGCCCGCGACCTCGGTCTCGATCCCGTCGAGTTCCGACGCCGACACCACATGGAAGTCGGCGACCTCGACGAGATCGCGGGGATGATGGGCGGCGAAGGCGCGGAGCGCCGTATCCGGTCGTGTGGCCTCGACGAGTGCATCGAACGCGGGAAGGACGCTATCGGCTACGACGACCTCGAACAGCCCGCCGCAGACCATCTGCACCGCGGCATCGGGATGGCGCTGTCCGCGCAGGGGACCGGCGTCGCCGGCGACGAACTCGGGGCCGCCCAGATAATGATGAACGAGGACGGGAGCTTCCACCTGCAGGTCGGCGGCGTCGACATCGGGACGGGCGCTGACACGGCGTTCCTCCAGATCGCCGCCGAAGTGCTGGGCTGTGATGAGGCCGACATAGTCGTCAAGTCCGCCGATACTGACGTGACGCCCTTCGACTACGGCGCGTACGCCTCCTCGACGACCTACATCAGCGGTATGGCCGTGAAGAAGGCCGCAGAGGACGCAAGAGAGCGGATTCTCGACTGGGGATCGAAACTGCTCGGCGAGCCGACCGATAATCTGGAAACCGGCGACGGGACGGTGTACAGCGAGACCAGCGGTGATTCGGTCACGCTCGAAGAGATCGGCTACGAGGCCGCGTACGGCGACGACGAGCGCGAACACATCTTGGGGAAGGGGACGCACTGCACCGAAGAGAGTCCCCCGCCCTTCGCCGCGCAGTTCGCCGACGTGACCGTCGACGAGACCACCGGCGAGTTCGAGGTGCACGAACTGGTCGTCGCGGTCGACTGCGGCGTCGCCATCAACCCCGGCATGGCCGAGGGCCAGATCGAAGGCGCAAACCACATGAGCTACGAGATGGCCGTCAGCGAGGGGATCACCCTCGACGACGAGGGACGGGCGGAAGTGGCTGACTTCGACGAGTACGGACTGCCGTCGGCGACCGAGACGCCGCCCATCGAGTCGATTCTGGTCGAGACCCACGAGCCGACCGGTCCCTTCGGCGCGAAGTCGGTCGCCGAAGTCCCGACCAACACGGTCCCACCGGCGCTGTCCAACGCCGTCAGAGACGCCATCGGCGTCCGTATCCGGGAGATGCCGATTACCGCCGAAAAAATCAAGGCGAGGCTTGATGAGCGCAAGGACTGAGGAAGTCCCCCAGTTCGGTCCTATTCTGTCCGCAGTTGAGGCTACCGAAGTCACCTGTTGGTTTATTTGTTTAAAATTATGAACTATAGTAGCTGTCGGTATAATCAGTATGTCCAGTACAGCAGTATATTTAATATACTCAGTACGTAACACCTGGGTATGCCAATCAGCGCGGACCGGTTCGAAGATATCCCGGACGACGTCGACACGCCCTCGCCGGAGACGAACGCGGGAGCGATTCTTGCGTTTCTCCGTGACAACCCCGAGAAGGCGTTTACCCGGAGCGAAATCGCTGCTGAAACTGGTGTCAAGAAAGGCTCTGTCGGCCCAACGCTCGTCCGACTGCGTGAACGGGGACGAGTCGACCACCGTGGGAATTACTGGCGCATCAGTGATCACGAGGCAAGCGTCGATACCGCCACGGCCCACGCCGCTGCCGCCATCGCCGCACACGAGGCCGACGGTGAGACACCGTCCTACGAAGACTGGCAGGAGCACGCGGTTGACCCGCGTGACATCGATGGGTAACGGTCGGTACAGTTCCGGCGACGTGTTCTGGGCCCCGGACCCGTACAACCGGGGCAACAATCCCCGCCCGTGGCTGGTCCTTACTGCAGACGCACTGCCATTCAGCGGGGAGGAGTACATCTGTGCTGGACTGACACTCAGTGACCTCCAGGATAACATCGCGATTGGAGACAACTGGTTAGCCGGTGGCAACCCGGACAGAGAATCGTACTGTTCGCCCTGGGTGCTCGCCACGGTCAAACACGATGCGGTAGCGAATCCACAGGGGCGGGTGGTCCCGGAGTTCACAGCCACGGTAACGAGACAAAGTGCCGAGTACATTACCGGCGACACCGACCGCGAGTCAGCCTGACCGACCCAGTCAGCTGAAGGGGCAAATAAACGACACACGCGGTTTGTCGCGGTTTGTGACGGCACTCACCCGCGACAGCTATTTATCGTTCTGTTCGTCACGTATCTGACATAGCCAGCGAGCTGATGAGCCATATGGAAATCGAACTGGAGATTAACGATGTGGAACGGACGGTCGAAGCGTCGAAGTCCGATTCGCTTCTCGATGTCCTTCGGCGGAACGGATACACCGGGGCGAAACGGGGGTGTGACACCGGCGCGTGTGGCTTCTGTACGGTACACGTCGACGGCGAGCCGGTGAAATCCTGCGTCGAGCCGGTGATGAACGTAGAGGACGCATCCATCGAGACAATCGAGGGCCTGGGCGAGCAGGACGACCTGCATCCGGTCCAGCAGGCCTTCGTCGACAACACCGCGTTGCAGTGTGGCTTTTGCATTCCGGGGATGATAATGCGCTCGACGGCGCTGCTAGAGGCGAACACGGACCCGACAGAGCAGGAGGTCCGGGAAGCGCTGTCGGACAACCTCTGTCGATGCACCGGCTACAAGAAAATCGTCGAAGCGGTGCTGGACGCCGCCGAGCGGATGGACGGCGGGACAGCCGTCGCCGCCGACGGTGGGAAGGCAGTCGAAGGCAACGAGAGGGTCGCAAATTCGACCGAGTGTACAGTCAACGACTGCGACTGCATGGAGGGCGGTCAGTGAGCGATTTCGACCGGGCTCGGGAGACGAGCGAGCAGCCCGACAGGACAGGGGTGGAAGACGCGGCCCCTGCCGGAGCTGAGAAGGAGTCAGAGGCGGACGTGCACGGGAACCTGACCGGAAGCCCAAATCCGAACGCGACACCATCACGGCGGACGAGGAGAAAGACGACGCGCGGAAGATCGTGACCGGGGAGGCCCGTTACACGGCGGACTACCGCGACCGGTTTCCAGACCTCGCCCACGGGAAAGTGGTTCGCAGCGACATCGCCCACGGCTACGTCGAATCGGTCGACACGAGCGCCGCCGAGGCGATGGACGGCGTCGACGCCGTCATCACGCCGTTCGACGACGTAGTCCCGGACAAACTGTACTCCAGTTCGGGCCAGTCCTATCCCGAGCCGAGCCCGTGGGACCTGAAAGTGTTGCGCGAGCACGTCCGCTTCGTCGGCGACCCGGTCGCGGCCGTGGCGGCCGACGACCCGGAAGCGGCCGACCGCGCCGCACGGAAAATCGAAGTCGAATACCGGGAACTGGACGCCGTGTTCGACCCAGAGGAGGCCTTGGATGAAGACGCCCCGCAACTGTTCGAGACCGACGACGTGGAGAACAAGCAGTCGGGCGCGGACTACAGTAGAAACCTCGAATCACACTTCGAGGGGGAACTCGGTGACGTGGAGGCGGCGTTTGAGCGGGCCAGCAACGACGACGACCGGCACGTCATCGAGACGGAATGGGAAACGCCGTACCAGTCCCACTGCGTCCCGGAACCGCACACGACCATCGCCTACACGGACGAGGATGACCGGCACACGTTCATCACAGCGACGCAGGTCCCCTTTCACACCCGCCGCCAGATAGCGCACCTGTTCGACGTGCCCATCCGTGACGTACGGGTGACGAAGCCGCGCATCGGCGCGGGGTTCGGATCGAAACAGGAGATGGCGATAGAACCCATCGCCTTCGCGCTCCACCTGGCGGCGGGCCGACCGGTCAAACTGGAGATGAGTCGTCAGGAGGAGTTCACCGCGCTCCGCTTTCGACACCCGATGCGGATGCGGATGCGGACCGCGGTGACGGACGACGGCGATATCGAGGCGATGGACCTCTACACGCTGTCGAACTCGGGGGCATACGGCACCCACGGCATGACTGTCGCGAACAACGTCGGAACGAAGCCGCTTCCCCTCTATCCCCGGGTCCCGAACGTCCGCTTTGCAGGGGACGTGGTACACACGAACCTCCCCATGGGCGCGGCGATGCGGGGCTACGGCGCGCCACAGGGCCACTTCGCCGTCGAAGCGCACATGGACGAGGTGGCCCGCCGCCTCGACTTCGACCCCATCGAGTTCAGACTTCAAAACGCGGTCCGGGAGGGCGACCTCGACCGGAGCGTCGCAATCCTGAAGGACGGTGACCGGTTCACTCGACGGATTCGGTCGTGTGGCGTCCGCGAATGCGTCGACCGTGGAAAGGCGGCTATCGGCTACGACGAGCTCGAACAGCCCGAAGAAGACCACCTCAAACGCGGGGTCGGAATGGCACTCATCGCCCAGGGCAGCGGCGTCGCGGGCAAGGAACTCGGCGCGGCACAGGTGCAAATGAACGAGGACGGGAGCTTCCACCTGCAGGTCGGCGGCGTCGACACCGGCACGGGCGCGGACACGATGTTCTCCCAGATCGCCGCCGAGGTGCTGGGCTGCACTCCCGAGGACGTCGTCGTCATCGCTGCCGACACCGACCTGACGCCGTTCGACTACGGCGCGTACGCCTCCTCGACGACGTACATCAGCGGCCGCGCGGTCAAGAACGCCGCCGAGGACGCCAAAGAGCGGCTGCTAGAGTGGGGGTCGAAACTGCTCGACGAGCCGCCGGACGTGCTCGACACCGGCGACGGCGGCGTGTTCAGCGAACGGACCGGAAACCGCGTGTCGCTGGAGGAGATCGGCTACGAGGCCACTTACGGCGATGACGAGCGTGAACACATCCTCGGGGACGGGAACCACTCGACCGACGAGAGCCCGCCGCCCTACGGCGCGCAGTTCGTCGACGTGACCGTCGATACGGAGACCGGCGAGTACGAACTCAACAAGCTGGTGTTTGCAGCCGACTGCGGCGTCGCGATCAACCCCGCGCTGGTCGAGGGGCAGATCGAGGGCGGCGAGCACATGAGTCTCGAATACGCCACCAGCGGCGACCTCACCTTCGACGAGGAGGGCAACCCCGAAGTGCTCGGGTTCCGCCAGTACGGGATGCCACGGACGACCGACCACCCCGAGATGGAGACCATCCTCGTCGAGACACACGAACCCACGGGCCCCTTCGGCGCGAAATCTATCGCGGAACTCCCGACGAACGGCGTCCCGCCGGCGCTCTCGAACGCCATCTGCGACGCTGTCGGCGTTCGGCTGACCGAGCTACCGTTCACTGCGGAAGACGTGACGGCGGCACTCGATGAGCAGTCTGCTGGCGATGGGTGAGTTGGTTTCGAACAGTTTTCTTCCGATTAATATCACACACGGAGTGTTTTTTGTTGTGTCGAGCAAACTATTAAGAGCAGGTCGGCGAAATCTCGACAGTATGGCGTACATCGGGTTTCTGCTGACAGGCGGTCCCTTCGACAGCGAGCGATGGCGTACCGCCTACGAGCTGGGCCGGGCGGCGCTGGACCAAGGCCACGAGGTGAGCTACTTCCACTACCTCGACGGCGCGCTTGTCCCCGTCGCCGACCAGACGTTGCCCGGCTGTTCGGACAGCGGACTGTACGACGAGATGCCGACAGAGAAGTTTCAGGAGCTTATCGCGGACGGCGCGGACGTCATCTGCTGCGGGCTCTGTGTCGACGCGCGGGGAATCGATGCGCCGGCCGACTACCCCGAGGGCGTCGAAGTCGGGCTGCTTCCGGACCTGGCGGACATCATCGGTGAGGCTGACCGGGTGGTCTCGCTATGAAACGAGATGTCGTCGTGTTGCTCACCCGCGCTCCGTGCGGCCGAGTCCACATCCCGGAGGGGCTGCGTGCCGCCCGCGGCGTCGCAGCTGGCTTCGATATGCACGACGTGACGGTGATATTCACCCAGGACGGCGTGTACGGCGCTCGGGACGCTGTCGGCCGCGAGGCGCTCAACATGAGCGGGCACGTCGCCGACTTAGCGGAACAGGGCGGACAGATGATCGCGGACCGCGCGGCGATGGCCGAACGCGGCGTCGACGAGGGTGAAATCGCCGACGACGTAACAGTCTGGTCGGACGACCGCGTCACCGCCCGCATCCGTGACGCCGACCACACACTGGATTTCTGATAATGTTGTATCTCATCGACAAGCCGATGGCCGAAATCGGACTGCGAACCGCCGCCGGGGACCCAGAGGCGCACGTCGTCCTCATTCAGGACGGCGTCTACCTCTCACCGGATATCGACGCGCCAGTCTCGGCGGTCGCGAGGGACGTGGACGTACGGGGGGTCGACCTCACGCCGGACATCGACCCCATACCCTACGACGACGTAGTCGCTGCCATCGTCGAACAGGAGGTCAGGAGCTTCGTATGAGCCTGTTCGAACGCATCGACGAACTGGCCGAGCAGGGAGAGTCGGCGGCCTTGCTGACCATCGTCCGCAAGGACGGCAGTGCACCGCGGGACGTGGGGGACAAGATGGTCGTCACCGACGACGAGGAGTACGGGACCATCGGTGGCGGGACAGTCGAGCACCTCGCCGTCCAAGACGCTCGGTCAGTACTCTCGGGAGCCGACGACCCCGGCGTCCGGACGTACGAACTCGAACGCGGCGGTAACACGGGAATGGTCTGTGGCGGCGAGATGGAGGTGTTCATCGACCGCGTTCGCGGGCAGGCGCGGCTCTACATCGCCGGCGGGGGCCACATCAGCATGGAGCTGGCTCCGTTGGCGGAGCGACTTGGCTACGCCGTCACCGTGGTCGACGACCGCGAGGCCTACGCCGACCCAGGGCAGTTTCCCGACGCTACCGACGTGATTCACGGCGACTACGGCGAGGCGCTCGGCGACCTGCCGATGGGGACCGAGACAGCCGTGGCAGTTGCGACGCGGAGCGGGACGTTCGACCAGGACGCCGTCGCTGCGGCGCTGGACGGCGAAGCTGGCTACGTCGGCCTCGTCGCCAGCGAGACGAAGGCCAACCACGTCCTCGACTCGCTCGCCGAGTCGGGGTACGCCCGACGGGACCTCAGCCGGGTCCGAACGCCGGTGGGGCTCGACCTCGGCGGGAGCGGGCCGGCCGCCGTCGCGCTCTCGATTCTCGCCGAGGTCACCATGGACCGCCACGACGCCGCCGGTGAGCGGGCGACGCGCCTGAACCTCGACGACCTCGTCGTTGTCC